>JAKDLE010001029.1 GCA_030453005.1 Pseudonocardia sp.
CGGCGCGGCCGGGCCGAGACCAGCGCCGCACTCCTCGTACAGCGCCCGGCTCTTCGGCGACGGCGGCAGGCCGAGCTCGTGCTCCAGGTTCGTGCGCAGCCGCCCGTACCAGCGGATCGCGGCGTGCCGGTTGCCACCGGCCAGCGCGGCGCGCATGAGCTCGCGATGAGCCTGCTCGTCGGACGGGTCGATATCGACGAGCCGCTCCCACCACCCGCCCAGCCGGAGAAGCGCGAGGTGCAGGGCCCGCACCCGGTCCCGCCAGGCCCGGGTCCACTCCTCGTAGAGCAGGTCCGGGAGCAGCTCGCCCGGGTGCCCGACCGCGTCGCAGGCGGCGCCGTCGCCCGAACGGAGCGCCGCCTCGGCCCGGCGCTCGAAGTCCGCGACGTCCGTATCGACGTCGCACGACGGGAACAGCGCGACCGTCCCCCCGCTCAACCGCACCGCGTCGTCGCGCCCCAGCGCCTGCCGCGCGTGGTGCGCGGCCTTTCGCAGGTTCGCGGCGCCCGCGTCGGGATCCAGATGCGGCCACAACGCATCGACGACCCGGTCGCGCACGAGGCGGTGGCGCTCGGACAGGGCCAGGAGCGCGACGAGCTCTGCCGACCGGCGCGTCGGCCAGTCGGCGACCCGCCGGTCCCCGACGGCGACCACGAGGCCCCCGAACAGCGCGACGTGCACGCGTTCGCGCCGCGGGAGCTCTGCCATCACCACCCCTGCCCTGGTCGAGGCCGAGCGTACCGGCGGGGACGGCTCAGATCGTCAGGGGCGACCGGCGGCCGGTGGCTGGGCGGCACCGAGGGTTGCGGGAGGGTCGACGCCGTTCAGCGGTGCCCCTGGGGACGATGATCGGCTGTGCGGTATGACGTCGGTCGGGCCGGCTCGCGTCTCCTGGAGAGCCGGGGCGTCGCTCAGCTCAGGCAGCGCGTGGGTGGTGCGTCGCTTCGCGGTCCCCGAACGTCGCCTCGGCTTCTGGGTCGTCGGATGGGTCGGGCTCGCGGCCGCGGTGTTCGGGGTGCTCGTGCCCCTGCTCACCCGCGGCCCGGCGCTCACGTCGTTGTTGCTGCGCAACCTGTGGCTGCTCCTTCTCGTAGCGATCCTGCTGACGTTCCTGTCCGGCGGCCGCCTGCGGACGCGGCCCGACCGGATCACCGTCGGCGCGGTCGCCTTGAGTCTGCTGGTCATCTCCCCGCTGTGGCTGCTGTTCCTCGACGTGCCGGGCAACCTGCTGTTCCTGTGGCCCGACGTGCGGACCGCGGCCGCGGTCGACGCCGTCCAGCAGTGGCTGTACCTGCCGATCGCGCTTGCCGTCGCCGGGGTGCGGTGGTGGGTGGCGTCGCGGCCCGGGCGTCGCGCGCTGCTGCCCAGCGTGGCGGGGAACGTCGCGGGGCTCGTCGGGCTGCCGGTGCCGTACGTCCCTCGACGACGATCCGGAGCTGGTCGAGGCGGTCGGCGGCGCGGCGGCCATCGCGCTAACCAGCTGCTGCACATTTGCGCTCGGCGAGGACCCTGCTGGCCAATTCGTCGCAGGTCGGACGCGATACGGTCGCCGCCGTTGC
>JAKDLE010001030.1 GCA_030453005.1 Pseudonocardia sp.
GTGCCGACCGGGCAGTCGCAGACCTGCGCCGCCTCGGCGTAGCTCAGATCCAGCATCTGGGTGAGAACGAACGCCTCGCGCCGGTCGTCGTCAAGGGCATCGACCAGCTGCCTCAGCAGCACGGCCTCGTCCATCGACGAGCGCACCAGACCCGGGCGGGGCGCGATGGCCGCGGCCAGGGAGTCCCAGTCCTCGACCCCGCTGGTGCGCGGCCTGCGCACCGCGGTGCGGACGGCGTCGGCGCAGACGTGACGGGCCACCGACAGCAGCCACGTACGCGCTCCCGAGCGGCCGGCGAAGCTCGGTAGTGACCGCAGCGCCCGCAGATAGGTCTCCTGCGCGAGGTCGTCGGCGTCGCGGTGCCCGCCCAGGTGGGCGATGAAGCGGTGCACGTCGCGCTGGGTGGCTCGGACGAACGCCGCCAGTGCGTCCCGATCGCCCCGTCCGGCGGCCAGCGCCCATGCCGTGACGCGGGCGTCGTCAAGACGTTCGACCATGCGTAGAAGCCTATCCCCCGTGCCGCGTGACCGGCTTCTGGCGGGGTCGGCCGGGGTGCACGCCGGCCCGGTTGACCCCGCACGACAGTGGGTCAGGCCCACCGGGAACCCGGACCGCCCGGTGGGCGACCCTGTAGACATGGAGCGCGGGAACACCATGGCGTGCGGGGACTGCCAAGACGCGATCTCGGCGCGGCTGGACGGTGAGGACCTGCCCGGCGAGTCTGAGCAGGTCGATGTCCATCTCGAGCGGTGCGCGGGGTGCCGCGCCTTCGCCGGGCGGGCCGCACAGGTCACCCGGCTCACTCGGACGCGGACGGTCGAGCCGGTACCCGACCTCGTCGCGGCCGTGCTCGCCGCCGCCCCCGCGCCGGTGCGGTTGCGGCGGGTCGGCGCGGTGCGGCTCGCGCTCGCAGCGGTGGGGATCGGGCAGTTCGCCCTGGCCGTCAGCGGGGTCCTCGCCGGAGCAGACCACCACGGTGGCGTGGAGTTGGCCGGGGCGAGCGTCGTGCACTTCTCCCACGAGAGCTCGGCGTGGAACCTGGCACTCGCAGTCGGCTTCCTGTGGGTCGCGGTCAGCGGGGCAAGGACGGCCGGGCTCGTGCCCGTCGTCGGGTCCTTCGTGGGCGTGCTGGCCGTCCTGTCGCTGCTCGATGTGCTCGGTGGCCGCGTCGATCCGTCCCGGCTGCTCACCCACGGGCTGGTCGTGGCGGGGTTCGTGCTCCTGGTAGTCCCGCGGAGGATCAGCGGTGACGGCGGTGGCGGGACGGGTCGGAGCACGGCACCACCGGGTCGGGAGGGGGCCAGGTCGGCGTGGGCGTCACGCCGTCCGGGCCGCGCCCCGGACGTGGACTCCGGCCTCGCCCCGACGGCCCGGCGGCGCGCGGCCTGAGTCCGCGGCGCTGCAGTCTGAGAACCCACGGCCCAAGGGCCGCCTCGACGGACGGAAGCCGGGGCGACTTCTCGTAGTCGTTGCCCCGATCGGTCGGGAACCGTGAGTGGTCCGGCGGCGACCCGTAGGGCGATGGACACCACCACCGACCGGCTGGCACCGCGCCGGC
>JAKDLE010001031.1 GCA_030453005.1 Pseudonocardia sp.
GTCGGCGGCGCCGGCGGAGAAGCGGCGCGGCACCGGGCCCAGCGGCAGGTGCCCGTCCGGGTCGAGGCCGCCCGCGAGGTAGCAGGTGTCGAGCAGGGTCAACCGGACACCGGCCTCGGCCGCGGCGGCCCGCAGCGCGTGCGCCATCGCGTTCGGGTCGGCGTAGGGCCGCCCGTCCGGTGCGTGGTGCAGGTAGTGGAACTCGCCGACCGCGACGACGCCCGCGCACGCCATCTCGGCGTAGGCGGCGCGAGCCAGCGCCAGGTAGGAGTCCGGATCGAGCCGGGAGGCGAGGGCGTACATCGCCTCCCGCCAGGTCCAGAACGTGCCGCCGCGGTCGTGCGTGCGCCCGCGCAGGGCCCGGTGGAAGGCGTGGCTGTGCACGTTCGCGAACCCGGGCAGCACGACGCCGGGCAGCCGGTGGGCGTCGCCGGGCGGGGCGTCCGGGGTGACGGCGGTGAGCACCCCGCCGACCTCGGTCAGCAGCACGTCCCGGGCCGGGCCGCCGGGCAGCAGCGCGTGCGGAGCCCACCAGGCCGTCATCGGGCGAGCTCCTCCAGGACCGCGGCGAGGGCGGCGACGCCGGCCGCGCAGTCGTCGGGTTCGGCGTGCTCGGCGGGGGAGTGCGAGACCCCGGTGGGGTTGCGGACGAAGAGCATCGCGGTCGCGACGCCTGCCGCGGCGAGGATCCCGGCGTCGTGCCCGGCGCCGGTGTCGAGCACCGGCGCGTCGCCGAGCAGCGCCGCGAGCCGGGCGCCCAGGTGCGGGTCGAACCCGACCGGGCCGGTCCAGGACTCCTCGGCGAGCGTGCCGCCGTGCCCGGACACCACCGCGGCGACGTCGGCGACCACCGCCCGCACCCGGTCGACGTCGGCCCCGCGGGCGTCGAGCCAGCCGGTGACCAGCGACGGGATCGCGTTCACCCCGCCCGGCGCCACCGCGACCTTCCCGCAGGTGGCCACGGCGTCGTGAGCGACGGCGGCCGCCCGGGCCGCGAGGACCACCTCGGCGAAGACGAGCATCGGGTCGCGGCGGTCGGCCAGCCGGGTGGTGCCCGCGTGGTCGGCCACCCCGGGCAGGTCGAACCGCCACCGCCCGTGCGGTCGGATCCCGGACCCGACGGCCACCGGCCGGTGCAGCTCGGCCAGTCCGCGGCCCTGCTCGACGTGCAGCTCGACGAACGCCCCCACCCGGCGCAGCGCCTCCTCGTCACGCCCCAGGTGCGCGGGGTCGTGCCCGGCCCGGGCCATCGCCTCGGCCATCGGCACGCCGCCCGCGTCGGTCAGGGCGCGGGCGCGGTCGGCGTCCAGCAGGCCGGTGAGCAGCCGCGACCCGGCGCACGCGACGCCGAACCGGGCGCCCTCCTCGTCGCCGAAGTGTGCCACCGCGATCGGCCGGGCCGGGGCGAACCCGCGCCCGCGCAGCGCGTCCAGCGCGGCGAACGCCGAGACGACCCCGAGCGGCCCGTCGAACGCGCCGCCGTCGGGCACCGAGTCCAGGTGCGACCCGGCCACGATGCCGGGGCGCACGTCGGGGTCACCCCACCAGGCCCACTG
>JAKDLE010001032.1 GCA_030453005.1 Pseudonocardia sp.
CCGGAACTCCTCCGCGAGCACGCCCGCCGGGTGCCCCTCGCCCCGAACGACCGACTCTGAGCCCGGTTGGCGTGAACCTGGCTTTCCTGCACGTGCGCCGGGGCCGTGCCGACCGCTCGTCGTCGACCCCGGACGGTCAGACCGCCGCGGGGACGGCGTCGCTGGAGTGGCCCGGGGCGAGGGAGGCGTCGGGGTCGAGGTCGACCGCGGCGTTGTTGACCGCGGTGGCCACCTCCCCGAACCCGACCGCGATCAGCTTCACCTTGCCGGGGTAGGTGGTGACGTCCCCGGCGGCGTACACCCCGGGCAGGTTGGTGCGCATGCTGGTGTCGACGCGGATGGAGCGCCCGTCGAGCTCCAGGCCCCAGTCCTTGATCGGGCCGAGGTTCATCAGGAAGCCCAGGGCGGCCACCACCACCCCAGCCGGGAGCACCTCCGGCTGCCAGCCCTTGACCTGGACCTCGAGCCCGTCGACGACGCCGTTGCCGCGTACGGCGTTGATGGTCGCGTCGAGCACCAGCCTGCACGCGCTCGCCCGCAGCTGCTGCACGGAGTGCTCGTGGGCGCGGAACTGCTGGCGGCGGTGCACCAGGGTGACCGACGTGGCGCGCGGCAGCGCCGCGAGCGCCCAGTCGACGGCGGAGTCACCGCCTCCGACGACCACGACGTCCTTGCCGTCGAGCACGTCGAGCTTCGGGACGAAGTACCGCAGGCCGTTGCCCAGGAACTCCTCGGCCGAACACGGAAGTGGCCGCGGCGTCACCGCGCCGACCCCGCTGGTGATGACGATCGCGCCCGCCCGGATCCGGCGCCCGCTCGCCGTGCCGACGGTCCACCGCTCCGCGGAGCGTTCGAGCTCGACGGCCTGCTCGCCCAGCAGGTACGTCGGGTCGAACTGCGCGGCCTGGCGGGCCAGGCCGTCCACGAGCGCCTGCCCCTGGACGGCGGGCAGGCCCGCGATGTCGTAGATGTTCTTCTCCGGGTAGATCGCGCTGACCTGGCCGCCGACCTGGGGCTGCGCGTCGAGCACGGCCACCCGCAGGCCGCGGAAGCCCGCGTAGTAGGCGCCGTAGAGGCCTGCCGGGCCTGCTCCGATCAGCAGCAGGTCGACATCGATGTCGTCGGGCATTTCCACCGCTCCTTTGCGGGCCTCAGCCCTCGTCCTTCTCGAACCCGGCGACGAAGCTGGTGTCGGTCAGCACGTCGACGTTCGAGGAGCCGCCGGGTGACCCCAGCTCGTCGAACATCGACTTGGCCGACGCCTGGAAGGGCCTCCATTCGGCCGTGGCGTGCTGGGCGGAGACGATGGCCTCGACCGGGCAGACCGGTTCGCAGGCCGCGCAGTCGATGCACTCCGTGGGGTGGATGTACATCATCCGTTCGCCCTCGTAGATGCAGTCGACCGGACACTCCTCGATGCACGACTTGTCCATCACGTCGACGCACGACGCGCCGATCACGAACGCCATGACGGTCTCCTCAGCGGGTTGGGCGCCTCAGGCGTTCGCGCCGACCAGTGTGGCCCGGATCTGCCGCTCGTCCTCGTCG
>JAKDLE010000119.1 GCA_030453005.1 Pseudonocardia sp.
CGGCCCCCAACCCCCGCCGCGGCCGGGGGTTTGGGGGCCCGTGGCCGGAGGCCCGGGGCGGGTAGGGCCAGCACGGTCTCTACGCTCTCTCCACGTGCGTGACCTCGTGGAGATCGGGATGGGCCGGGAGGCCCGTCGGAGCTACGACCTGAACCAGGTCGAGATCGTGCCGTCCAGACGGACGCGGAGCTCGCAGGAGGTGTCCACCGCCTGGCAGCTCGACGCGTACCGCTTCGGGATCCCGCTGATCACCCACCCCACCGACGCCGTGGTGTCCCCGGCGAGCGCGGTGGCGGTCGGAAAGCTCGGCGGCCTCGCGGTGCTCAACGCCGAGGGGATCTGGGCCCGCCACACCGATGCCGACCGCTCGCTGGAACGGGTACTCGCCGCCGCCGACTCCGACGACCCCGACTCCGCCGTCCGCCTGCTGCAGGAGCTGCACGCCGCGCCGATCCAGCCCGCGCTGCTCGCCGAGGCGCTGCGCACGGTCCGCGAGGCCGGCGTCACCGTGGCGGCCCGCGTCAGCCCGCAGCGGGCCCGCGAGCTCACCCCCGCCCTGCTCGCGGCGGGCGTCGAGATCCTCGTCGTGCAGGGCACCATCATCTCGGCCGAGCACGTGTCCAACGGCGAGCCGCTCAACCTCAAGGAGTTCATCGCGTCCCTCGACGTGCCGGTCGTGGCGGGCGGCGTGGGTGACTACCGCACCGCGATGCACCTGATGCGCACCGGCGCGGCAGGCGTGATCGTCGGGTACGGGGAGTCCTCGGCCACCACCACCGACGAGGTGCTGGGTATCGGGGTGCCGATGGCCACCGCCATCGTCGACGCCGCCGCGGCCCGCCGCGACTACCTCGACGAGACCGGCGGGCGCTATGTCCACGTCATCGCCGACGGCGGCATGACCGGCTCCGGGGACGTGGCCAAGGCCATCGCCTGCGGCGCCGACGCGGTGATGCTCGGCGAGCAGCTCTCCGAGGCGTCGGACTCGCCGGGGGGCGGGCTGTACTGGACCTCCTCGGTGGCGCACCCGAGCCTGCCGCGGTCGGAGGTCGTGGGCGTCGAGGCGGGCGACTCCACGCTGGAGCAGGTGCTCTTCGGCCCGGCGGGCAGCGCCTACGGCTCGGTCAACCTCTTCGGTGCCCTGCGGCGGGCGATGGCGAAGACCGGCTACTCCGACCTCAAGGAGTTCCAGCGCGTCGGGCTCACCGTCCGCGGCTGAGCCGAGCCGCTGACCTGTGAAGATGTGCCGCGTGGCGCATCTCAGCGGGTCGCATCACGTCTGTTGTGGTCGCGTTGTGGTCGCAGCCGCGCCGTAGGTGTCCGCGGCCGCCGTCGAAATCTTCCGCGAGAGACGCCCGTGGAGGTCCACGGTCATCGAGATCTTGCTGTGCCGGAGCATCTTCGACACCACGGCGAGCGGCGCCTGGGCGGCCTGCTGCCGACGCAGCGCGGCCACCACCCGGGCAGGTGAGGAGGTCTGCGTGTCCGACACAGCGATCGTGCACCTGGAGGCCGGTCGCCGGTTGGCGTCGACGGCCGAGCTGCTCGCGGAGCCGGCCGAGGTGCGCGCGGTCGGGCGCGGGCGCGGCCCGGATGCGTCGACGGGCGTGCCGGGTGATCGACCGACGTGGCACCGTTCCGCTTGCGACGGGGGGCGGATGAGGTGTCGCTCGCCGAGGTGGCCACCGGGCTGCGGGCGATCCTGGCCTACCTCGCCTGCCCCGACGACGAGCTGACCGCGGCCTCGGCGACACGGAACCGAATCGAGGGGACGGCGCTCGCGCTGGAGGTGTTGGCTCATCCGCCGAGGTGACCTTCACCGGTCAGTGAAGGGTGGGACCCTGGACTCAGGGCGAGGCTGTGGTGACGAGCTGGTGCGCGCGCTGGTGGGTGATCCCGACAAGCCGCCCGATGTCGCGGACGGTGAACCCGCGCTCGTGCAGGAGGCGCACCGCACGGCGGGTGGTCTCCGCGGCCTCCCGGGTGACCTCGTCGGCGCGTCGTCGCTGTGTTCTGGCGTCGGCCGCGACCTGCCCGGCCTCATCGTCGAGGACGGGCACGACGTCGAGTGTGGCAGGGTCGACCTGCTCCCCGGTCTGGATCTCGATGACCTCGGCTGCGTCCGCGACGACCTGGTCGAGCCGACGGACCTGGGTGATGGCACCGGGCACGTGGGGGACGGTGACGACCCACCATCCGGTGTCGTCCCACGTGGCGGTGACGGTGTAGGTGCGCTGTTCGGTGGCGGTCACTGGGTGTCCTCGATCCAGGTCGGGCCGAGCTCCGGGGCAAGCTGGGCCTGGATCGCGCGCAGCGTTCCGGGGGCCTGCTCCTTGGCTCCTGCCTTCAGGGTGGTGCTGTGACCGCCAGGGGCGGTCCACTTCTCGTGCGAGCCCTTGCCGCCGCCCTCGTTGCAGCCCTTGGAGCGAAGCAGCTTGCGGAGGTTCTTCGTCGGCATCGACTTCACGAGTGTAAGTCTAGCCCTTAGACACATTCAAGTCAAGCGGCTAGACGGATCTGCTCAGAGTGCGGCCGGGCGTCCCTGGAAGGAGTTCCAGCGCGTCGGGCTCACCGTCCGCGGCTGACGTGTCGACCTGTGCGGAGCCACACCGCCACCGCGCAGGGAACCAGCACGACGAGGACCCACCAGCCCATACCGTCCGGCAGCGTGTCGACGAGCACCCACCACGCAGGTGGCAACCCCGGTGACGCCGGCAACACCGCCACCGCCGTCACCCCGACCGCCGCGCTCGCGGCCGCCGCGCCGAGAACGCGGGCGACACCGTGACCACGAGGAGGAACGTGATCAGCGCGTTCTGCACGGCGGCCGCGGACAGGTCGGCCCGAACCCCGCACAGCGCCGCCGCGGCACTCGCGGCCGTGAGGACGATGGCGAGCTCGACGAGCGCGAGGAGGTGGGCCCGCGGGTCCGCGACCTCGGTCATCCACCGGAGGCGGGTCGGCGCAGGGGCGGCGCACACGGCACCGATGAGCACCGGAGCCCGGCGCGCCTACCAGCACGGCCGGGTAGGGCGCGGCGTCGAGGTCGATGCGGACGACGGGTGCAGGCAGGCTCGCGAGGGCCGTGCCTGCGGCGGTGACCACGGTGACGGCCAGCATGCGCTGCGGTACCCGTCGAGCGCGCAGGTACGTGACGAGCAGGCGCACCGCCTCACCCACCCGGGGCCGTCCGGAGGAACCATTCCCACTGATCCGGAACGGGCCGATCGAGGATCGCCTTCACCGAGGGCGCATACGCGGCCACGAAGTCGGCTCTGACGGCGCCGTCGAGTCACTTCCTCGACTCAGGCCGCAACAGTGCTCGCTCGGCACGAGGTGAGGTGGTCGCGCGGTGCCGCGGGCGGTCCTCGCAGGAGTTCCAGTGTGTGGCGCTGACCGTCCGCGCCTGATCCGGGCCTGTGCCACCATGTGGCCATGACCACCCCCGCTGAGGCACTGCAGCGCCTGCGCGACGCCGCGGAGTCCGGCGAGCTGGACGCATTGTGCCGACGCCATCACGTCCGGATTCTGACGGTGTTCGGCAGTGCCGGGCGGGGTGAGGACTGCGCCCGGGACCTCGACGTCGGTGTGTTGGTGGAGCGGGACGCGACGTTCGACGTCATTGCCGCGATCACCGATCTCGTCGAGCTGGCCGGCACCGATGCCGTCGATCTCGTGCACCTCAACCGCGGTGGGCCGGTCATCCGGGAACGGGCGCTCGTCGGATCGGTCGCGCTCTACGAGAGTGCGCCGGGAGCGCTGGCTCAGGCGCAGGTCGCAGCCATCGCCGAACGGGTGGAGACGGACCCGTTGCGCCGACTCAGCTTGCGGATGCTCGCCTCGTGACGCCCCGCGCCCTGGATTGGCGGATCATCGAGCGCAAGCTGATGCGGATGCGTCGGTTGCTCCGGCAGTTGGTGGCTCTCGGTGCCTTCGACCGCGCACGGCTCGACGAGGACGAGATCGCAACGTTGGCCGCCGAGCGGATCCTCACTCTGCTCGTGGACCTGGCCTTCGCCACCAACAGCCACATCGCCGTCAACGTGCTCGCCGACGTCCCCGACAGCTACCGCCACTCGTTCGAGCTCGCTCGCAAGGCCGGACTGATCGACCGCCGACTCGCCGAGGCACTCGCTCCCGCCGCCGGGATGCGCAACGTGCTCGTCCACGGCTACGACGAGGTCGACTACGACAAGGTCCAAGTTGCCTTGGCCGCTACGCCGGAGCTCTTCGGCGAGTACGTGACTCAGGTGTCTCGCTGGCTGGCAGACCGAGTCGAAGCCACGCCCGACTAACCTGGTGCCGTGCAGCCACCGACCGTCCTCGTCGTCGACTACGGGGCCCAGTACGCCCAGCTCATCGCCCGCCGCGTGCGGGAGGCGCAGGTGTACTCCGAGATCGTGCCCGGGGACACACCCGTCGAGGAGATCGTGGCGCGCAAGCCCGCCGCGCTGATCCTGTCCGGCGGGCCGTCCAGCGTGTACGCCGAGGGGGCGCCCGTCCTCGACCCCGACCTGTTCACCGCGGGCATCCCGGTGCTCGGGCTCTGCTACGGGTTCCAGGCGATGGCGCGGGCGCTCGGCGGCGAGGTGGCCCCGGACGGCACGCGCGAGTACGGCCGCACCGAGCTCACCGTCGGCGGGTCCGCCGGGGTGCTGCACGACGGGCTGCCCGGCACCCATCCGGTCTGGATGAGCCACGGCGACTCCGTCGTGCGCGCGCCGTCCGGGTTCACCGTGACGGCGTCGTCGGAGCGGGCCACCGTGGCGGCGTTCGAGGACACCGGCCGCCGCCTCGCCGGCGTGCAGTACCACCCCGAGGTGGGGCACTCGCCGTACGGGCAGGAGGTGCTGCGGCGGTTCCTCCAGGACGTCGCGGGCATCACCCCGGGCTGGACCACCTCCTCGATCATCGACGACACGGTCGCCGCGGTGCGCGCCCAGGTCGGCGACGGCCGGGCGATCTGCGGGCTGTCCGGCGGCGTCGACTCCGCGGTGGCCGCCGCCATCGTCCAGCGGGCCATCGGCGACCGGCTCACCTGTGTGTTCGTCGACCACGGGCTGCTACGCGCGGGCGAGCGTGAACAGGTGGAGCGCGACTTCGTGGCGGCCACCGGCGTCGACCTGCACACCGTGTCGGTGGCCGACCGGTTCCTCGACGCCCTCGCGGGCGTCACCGACCCGGAGACCAAGCGCAAGATCATCGGACGGGAGTTCATCCGGGTCTTCGAGGCCGCCACCGCTGAGGTGGCAGTGGAGGAGCATGTGGGCTTCCTGGTGCAGGGCACGCTCTATCCCGACGTCGTGGAGTCCGGCGGGGGGTCGGGGCCAGGGGGATCGAACACGGCCACGATCAAGAGCCATCACAACGTGGGCGGGCTGCCCGACGACATCGAGTTCGCGCTGGTGGAGCCGCTGCGCGCGCTGTTCAAGGACGAGGTGCGCCGGGTCGGCACCGAGCTCGGGCTGCCGGAGACGATCGTCGGGCGCCAGCCGTTCCCCGGGCCCGGGTTGGGCATCCGCATCATCGGTGAGGTCACCTTCGACCGACTGGAGACGCTGCGCGCCGCCGACGCGATCGCGCGGGAGGAGCTCACCGCGGCCGGACTCGACCAGACGATCTGGCAGTGCCCGGTGGTGCTCCTCGCCGACGTGCGCAGCGTCGGCGTGCAGGGCGACGGGCGCACCTACGGGCACCCGATCGTGCTGAGGCCGGTCAGCTCCGAGGACGCCATGACCGCCGACTGGACGCGCCTGCCCTACGACGTCCTGGAGCGCATCTCCACGCGCATCACCAACGAGGTGGCCGAGGTCAACCGCGTCGTGCTCGACGTCACGAGCAAGCCGCCCGGCACCATCGAGTGGGAGTAGCGCACTCGGACCCCGACTCGCGGGACGACGAGGACGGCACCGGGAGTGGTCCCGGTGCCGTCCTGTCGTAGCCGTCGCTCCCCAGCACGGCCGAGCCGCCGGTCCGGGCCGCTCCCCAGCTCCCGGACCGGCCGTTCCTACTGCCGCCGCCCGCGCACGCTGCCAGCCAGGAGTACGAGTCCCAGCACCGCGGCCCCGCCCGCGAGGACCCATCGGACGTCGACCGGGGGGACCTCGCCGACGAACGCGGCGGTGGCGACGAGCAGCGCCAGCAGGCCCGTGACCAGCGTCAGCATCTCGGGGCGGCGGCGTGTCACCGGTTCAGCCACGACGCACCTCCACGTCGCCCGCGCCCGCCTCGATGGTGATCTCCAGCGGCCTGCCGGACCGGACTCCGTCGTCACCGAGGTCGGTGACCCGGAGCGCGGCCCCCGGCCCCTCGCTCTCCCGGTCGGCGAACGCGACCCGTCCGAAGCCCGCCGTGCCGGTGAAGGTGACGTCGGCGTCGGCGGGCACGAGCACCCGTACCTCGCCTGCGCCGAGGTCCACCGAGGTCCGCAGCGGCGTCGTGCTCCCAGCCGTCGGAGCGAGGGTGTTGAGGTCGAGGGCGGTCAGGTCGAGCTCGAACTCGCCCGCCGACCGGCTGTAGCTCGGTTGCACGGCGGCCACCGTGGCGGGGGCCACCCGGAACTCGCCGACGCCGCCGGGTGGCCAACCCTCCAGCGGTGCGGCGACGGTGCCCCAGGTCAGCAGCCCGACGAGGACCGCGACCGGGACGATCCCGCGTCCGGCGTGCAGGAGGGACCCGGCGAGCAGGCCCAACCCGAGCACGGCGAGCACCACGCCGAGCACGATCGGCAGGCTCGAGGGCGACATGGTGCCGGTGGTCAGGATCAGCAGCGCGGTCATACCGCCTGCCAGCAGGGCCAGCGCCAGCGTCACGGCCGTGACGGGCAGTCGACGTTCCGGCGGTGGCGGCGGGGCCTGCGCGGGCTCGGGCAGGTCCCAGGCGAACGGGGCGGCCCCGAGCGGGTCCCAGGACGGCGGTGCCTGCTGTCCCGTGCCCGGTGACCCCGTGCCCGGCGACCCCTTGACCAGCGACACCACCGCCGTGTCCGGCTCGGACGTCGACGGCAGCCGCCGGTCGCCGCGCGAGCGGTGCAGCCCGAACAGCAGCCCGGCCACCAGCACCGCCGCGACGAGTGCGCCTATCCCGTCGCCCGGTCCGCCCCAGAACAACCCGCCGAACGCGAGGAACGCGAGCACGACCATCGCGACGACCGCCGCCGGACGGCGTGCACCGCGCGGATCACCCGGGCCGTCCGGCAGCGTGATCCAGCCCGCGATGTACAGCGGTACGCCGATGCCGCTGAAGGCGGCGGCGACGAACCCGACCCGGATCAACACCGGGTCCACGTCGTAGCGACGGCCGATCGCCGCGGCCACGCCTGCGACCTTGCGGCCCTCGCGCGGCCGAGAGGGCCGCGTGTCCCACATCTCGCGGAGGGTGCCCCGCACCTCTGTCCCGTCCATGCCGCCCAGCGTGCTCGCCGGGCGGTGCCGCGGCCATGAGGGATGACCCCGGGGGGACCCGGAGATTCCCCCGATGTCGAGGCCGGTCGGGCGTGTGAACATGGGGTCATGACC
>JAKDLE010001033.1 GCA_030453005.1 Pseudonocardia sp.
GCGACGGACTCCCCGGAGGGGACGGCCCGGCCGGTGATCCCGACCGGTCCTTCCCCTCGGCCCACCTGGAGTTGGAGGCGCTCGGGCGGGCGCACCACTTCTTGTCCCAGGAGCAGGGCCTGCCCCAGGAGCCGGGCTCCGTCGAGGTCGGGAGCGGGGTGCGCGTCGCGGCCGCGGTGGGTGCCGTGGTGGACGGTCGGATCGCCCCACCCGCCCGGAGGGCCGCGTCCCGCGAGGGCATCGCGCCGGTCGGGGAGGTCGTGCGCTTCCCGGTCCGGCCGGGTGCCGACTGGTGCGCCGGGTTCCTGGCCGGGGTGCTCGACGCGCGGGGCGGTACGGCGCGCGGGGAGGTGCGCATCGGCCACCGCGACGAGGAGGTGGTCGGCCGCGTCGCGGGGGCGCTGCACCGGCTGGGTCTCCGCTTCGCCGTGGAGGCGGGGGAGCGCGGGGAGCGCGTCGTGCGGCTGCTCGGCGGTTCCGGTGAGTTCGTGCGGTTCCTCCGGCTCACCGGCCCGGCGGTCGGACGGCACCGCGACCTGAGTGGGGCGTCGGTGGAGGCGGCGGAGGAGATGCGGGTGGTGTCGGTGGAGCACACCGGGCACGACGAGGCGATGTACGGCATCACCACCGGCACCGGCGACGTCGTGGCCGAGGGGGTGGTGAGCCACAACTGTTCGCACGGGGCACCCACACCCACCTCTACCAGCGGGCGGAGGGCCGATACCGGCTGATGCCCGACATCGTCGACGCACGCGCTCGCTCGCTCGGGCACCCCATTCTCGGTGCTCAACGAGCGCACCCGAGCCTTGTCCCGGGTCTGCTCCAGCGCGGTCAGCCGCTCGCGCAGCAGCCGGATCGCCTCGTCCCGGGACAGTGAGGGCAGCATCGCCGGCGCCGCACAGAGGTAGTCGGGCCGGGACTGCGGTCGGCGCACCGCGTGGCGCAGCAGGCGCAGGTACTCGGCCTCGCCGCGCTCGGTCAGCTCGTAGTAAATGCGTCCCACGACGTCAGGTCGTCGCCTACGCGGTAGCCGTGCGCACGCCCGTAGCCGCGCACGATGCCGGCACGAGCAGGCGAGGCGCGGACATGGCCCGAGGGTGGTCCGAGCCCGCCGCTGCGCTCATGATCGTCGCAACCGGGACATCAGCGACGCAGGTGGCGGGCATGTCCCGATCCCGGCGATCACGCGGGGTTGCCGGGCGCGGCCCTGGCCACCGACTTCCCGCTCGTCGTGGGGTGCGTCCGGGCCTGGCCGACACGTCGGTGCGGGGCCGCCCGCGTCGTGCCCGCGGTCGCGCTGATCGCGGCGGGACTGCTGACGCGCGCGATGAGCCTGCGACCCATCTCAACAGGACGCGGCGCTCGATGAGCAACGGAGTCACGACCGGGCCGGTAGGCGTCACGGCCCTGCGGTCGCTCGCGGTCTCACCGATGCCGAGGCCGCCTCCGCCGGCGCATGCCAGCCACCCCTGTCGTCATCTCGCACACCGTCGCCGCTCTGCGAGACAGACGACGGGTGTGCGAGGTCGACACCGCGGTGCTGTGTT
>JAKDLE010000120.1 GCA_030453005.1 Pseudonocardia sp.
CCCGGCGGGCGCGCCCCGGCGCGGCGGCGCCGCGGACCGGGGGGGGGGCCCCCACCGCGCCCACCGCCTGGTCGACGGCCGGGACGGCGGCCAGGCGCGCGGCGAGCACCACCCGGCTGCGGGCGTGGAGCACCTCGGCACCGCCTGCGCTCCGACGGCCGCCCAGGTCGGCGATGTAGTCCTCGGCACCGAAGTAGACGGCGTCGACCCCGCCGCGCAGCAGGGGGCGGCAGTCCGCCACGCCGAGCGCCGTCTCGATCCCGGCGAACACCATCGCCCCCGCGGGCAGCATCGCGCGCACGGCCGCGAGGTCCTCGGCCCGTTCCAGCTTGGGCAGCACGACCCCGGCCGCGCGGGAGGCGGCCACGGCCGCGACGTCGACGGGGAACCACGGTGACGCGGGCGGGTTCACCCGCACCAGCACCACCGCGTCGCCCGCGTCGAGCTCGTCGACCGCCCCGGTCGCCGTCCGCCGTGCGGTGTCCTTGTCCGCCTGCGCCACGGCGTCCTCGAGGTCGACCACGATGACGTCCGGCGACGACCGGGGGGCCTTGGCGATCATGTCGGCCCGACCGCCGGGGACGAAGAGAACGGTGCGGGTCGCCCTCACCGGCTCGATCTCACTGTGTCGACCGCCTCGTGGAGATCGCCGCGGCGACCGCGTCCAGGGCCGAGGGATCGTCCATGCCACTGGTGTCGCCGGTGGGCTCCCCGTGCACCACGACGTCGCGCAGCAGCCGTCGCATGATCTTGCCGGTGCGGGTCTTGGGCATCGCCGGGGTGATGTGGACGGCGGCCAGGCCCGCGTACCCGCCGAGCTCGGCCACCACCTGCCCGCGGATCTCCCCGCGCAGCAGGTCCGGGTCGACGTCGCCCGCGGCGAGGGTAACGAACGCGATCGGCACCGTGCCCTTGGTGTCGTCGGGCACGCCGACGCCGGCGGCCTCGACGACCGAGGGGTGGCTCGTCACGATCGCCTCGATCTCCATCGTGGAGATCCGGTGTGCGGCCACGTTGATCACGTCGTCGGCGCGGCCGAGTACCCACAGGTGGCCGTCGGCGTCCACGACGGCCTCGTCGTTGGTGGCGTAGCGGCCGGGGAACCTCGAGAAGTACGTGGCGTGATAGCGGTCGTGGTCGTCCCACACGGTGCGGGCGAGCGTCGGGAACGGGGTGCAGATCACCAGGTGGCCCTTGGTGCCCGCGGGCACGGGGTGGCCGTCGTCGTCGACGACGTCGTACGAGTGGCCCGGCAGGGTGGTGCCCACGGAGCCCGCCTTGAGATCGTCGACGCCGTACACCGGGTAGGTCCAGGTGGAGCCGGTCTCGGTCTGCCCGTAGGCGTTCACGATCGGGATGCCGCCGCCGAGATGTTCGCTGCCCCAGCTGAAGGTGTCGGCGTCGAGCGGCTCGCCCTGCACGGTGACCAGACGCAGCAGCGGCAGCGGGTGCGCCGCCGCCAGGTCGTCGCCGAACTTGCGCAGCATCCGCAGCAGGGTGGGGGCGCAGAGGATCTTGGTGACGTGGTGCCTCTCGGCGACCTCGTAGAACCGCTCGGTGGTGGGCGTGTCCAGCGCGCCCTCGAAGCAGACGATCGTCATCCCGCAGGCGAGCCCGCCGACCACGGCCTGGATCGGGAACGTCAGCCAGCCGACGTCGGCGGCCACCCAGTACACGTCGTCGTCGCCGTCGCGCCCGACCTGCCAGTGCGCGTTGGCCCAGGTGCCGAGCAGGAACCCGCCGACGCTGTGCACCACGCCCTTCGGCGTGGACTCGGTGCCGCTGGTGAAGATCAGGAACGCGGCCTCGTTGGGGTCGAGCGGGACGCACGGCGTGCCCGCGGGGTGCGCGGCGACCAGGCCCGAGTAGGAGTACTCGCCCTCGGTGAGCTCGCGGGCCTCTCCGGTGCGGTCGACGACGACCGTGGCCACGACGGTCTCCACGCTCCTACGGGCGGCGCGCAGCGTGTCGAGCAGCGGTACCTGCTTGCCGCGCCGGTGGGCGGCGTCGGCGACGATGACGGCCTTGGTGCTGGCCGCGCGCAGCCGGTTCGCCACGGCGTCGGTGCCGAACCCGGAGAACAGCACGGTGTAGATCGCGCCGATGCGGTTGCAGGCGTGGATCGCGGTGAACGCCTCCACCAGGTTCGGCATGTAGATGGCGACGACGTCGCCCTTGACCACGCCGAGGTCGAGCAGGCCCGCCGCGAGGCTGGAGCACTCGTCGCGCAGCTCGGAGTAGGAGACGGTGCGGGTGTCACCGGGCTCGCCCTCCCACACCACCGCCGCCCGGTCCGCGGTCGCGGGGTCGGAGGCCCAGCGGTCCACGCAGTTGTCGGCGACGTTGAGCCGCCCGCCCTCGAAGTAGCGGAAGTCGCCCAGCTCGCCGCTGCGCACGGTGTGCCACGGCGTCGTCCACCGCTGCTGCTGCGCCACCCACTCCCAGTAGGAGTCGGGGTCCGCGGCGCTGCGCTCCCGCGCGGCGTGCAGGCTCTTGACCCGCTCCGGGACGATCCAGTCCTCGCGCAGCGGCTGCAGCGGGGTGGAGATGAGCTGACTGAGGCTGTCGGACATCGGTGTCCCTCCGGGGAGTCAGACGGGGCTGATCGGGTGGTGGCGGCGGTGCGTGGAACGGGTGAAGCTCTTCGCGTCGTTCAGTCGCGCGATCAGCTCGGCGCGCAGGTGCTCCGGCTCCACGACGGCGTCGACCACGAGGTCGCTCGCCATCCGGAGCAGGTTGATGTCGGCCCGCTGCTCGACGGTGCGCTCCGCCACATAGGCGGCCCGCGCGTCGTCGTCGTCGATCGCGGCGACCTTGTTGGCGTACACCGCGTTGACCGACGCCTCGGCCGACATCGGCCCGATCGTGGCCGTGGGCAGGGCGATCGTGGCGCGCGGCTCGAAGCCGGGCGCGCACATCGCGTAGAAGCCCGCGGCGTAGGCCTTGCGGAGCACCACGGTGATCTTCGGGACCTCGGCGCTCGCCATCGCCGTGATCATCTTCGCGCCGTGGCGGATGATCCCGGCCCGCTCGACGGCGACGCCGACCATGAACCCGGGGACGTCCTGGCAGAACAGCAGCGGGATGTTGAACGCGTCGCACAGCGAGATGAACCGGGTGGCCTTGTCGGCCGAGTCGACGAAGATCGCGCCGCTGCGGACCATCGGCTGGTTGGCGACGAGGCCGACCACGCGCCCGTCGAGCCGGGCGAGGCCGACCACCATCTCCGGGGCCCAGCGGGCCTTGACCTCGAAGAAGCTCGCGCCGTCGACGAACCGGTCGATCACGTCGCGCACGTCGTAGGCCGCGTTGGGGTCGACCGGGACCGCGCCGTCCCAGTCCGCCCGCGACGGCGCGACCGGCTCGGCGCGCAGGGGCGGGGCGCGGAAGTCGTCGGGCAGGTAGGACAGCAGCAGCCGGGCCGCGGCGATGGCCTCCCAGTCGGCGGAGAACACCTCGTCACCGCAGCCGGAGACCGTCGCGTGCATCATCGCGCCGCCCATCTCCTCCAGCGTGGTGATCTCGCCGGTGGTCTTCTCCGCGATCCGCGGCGACGCGAGGTACATCGAGCCGTTGCCCTCGACCATGCCCACCCAGTCGCAGAACGCGGGCATGTACGCCCCGCCCGCGGCCGAGGGGCCGTGCAGGCAGCACAGCTGCGGCACCCGACCGGACAGCCGGACCTGCAGGTTGAAGATCGCCGACGCGCCGCGGCGACCGGGGAAGAAGCCCATCTGGTCGGTGAGCCGCCCGCCCGCGGAGTCGACCAGGTAGACCACCGGGAGCAGGTCGCGGTCGGCCCGCTCCAGGATGCGGATCTGCTTCTCACACGTCAGCTCGCCCCACGACCCGGCCTTGACGCCGAAGTCGTGCGCGATCACCGCGACCGGCCTGCCCTCGATGCGCCCGACCCCGGTCACCACGCCGTCGGCGGGCAGGCCGTCGAGCATGGCGTGGGCCATCAGCCCGTCCTCGACGAAGCTGTCGGGGTCGAAGAGCAGCGCGATCCGTTCCCGCACCCCGAGCTTCGTGGGCCAGCGGCTCACGTCGCCGCCGCGGCGGGCGCGGTCCGCCGCGTGGGCCACGTCCTCCCGGGTCGGCGCTCCCGCCTGCGGCGCTCCCGCCCACGGCGCTCCCACCGTCACCGGGCCAGCTCGCGGGACAGGATCTCGAGCTGGATCTCGTCGGTGCCGCCGCCGATCCGCAGGATCCGTGCGTCGCGGTAGTGGCGCGCGACCGGCGACTCCTCGACGAAGCCCGAACCGCCGAACAGCTGCACCGCGTCGTCGACGATGCGGTTGGCGGCCTTCGCGGCGAAGAACTTGGCCGTGGCCACGGTGCGCCCCGCGTCGGGGTGACCCGCGTCCATCCGCCCGGCCGCCTGGTAGGTGATCAGGCGCGCCACGTCCAGGTCCACCGCCATCTCGGCGAGCTTGTGCCGGATGGTCTGCAGGTGCGCGAGCGGGGCGCCGAACGCCTCGCGGGCGAGCACGTGCTCCTTCGCCACGGCGAGACACTCGGCGGCGTGGCCGACGCCCATCGCGGCGAGCACGACCCGTTCGAGCTGGAACGCGTCCATGATCTGGTAGAAGCCACGGCCGGTCTCGCCGAGCACCGCGTCGGGCCCCAGGCGGACGTCGTCGAGGACGACCTCGCGGGTGTCGGAGGAGTGCCAGCCCATCTTCGCCAGCGGGCGACCCATCGACAGCCCGGGTGTGCCCGCGTCGACGAGGAACGTGGTGATGCCCGCGCGGCCGGGGCCGCCGGTCCGGGCGCCGACGATGATCACGTCGGCCAGCCCGGCGTTGGTGATGAACATCTTGCGCCCGCTCAGGATCCAGCCGTCGCCGTCGTGGCGGGCGGTGCTGGTGAGGCTGGCGACGTCGGACCCGGCGCCCGGCTCGGTGACGGCGATGGCGGCGACCTTCTCCCCGGAGACGAGGCCGGGGAGGTAGCGCAGCTGCTGTGCGGATGTCCCGTGGTGCACGATGTGCGGCGCGGCCATGTACGCGCTGACCAGCACCGTCACCGCGATGCCGCCGCTGGCCCGCGCCAGCTCCTCGGCCAGCAGCGTGACGGCGAGGCCGTCGGCGGCGGAACCGCCGTGCTCCTCGCTGGTCAGCAGGCCGAGCAGGTCGGCGTCGCCCAGCTCCTTCCAGAGCTGTTCGGGGAACCGTCCCTCCCGCTCGGCGTCGTCGACCAGGGGGCGCACCCGCTTGTCGACGAACGCCCGGCACGAGGCCTGGAAGTCGCGGTGCACGTCGTCGAGCTCCCACTGCCCGTCCATCCAGAACCTCCGTACCTCGACCGACCGGTCGGTCGAGATAGTAAGCTCCGCCACAGAGGCCCTGTCAAGCCGGGCCGACAGGTCGGGAGGACTGGGTGACGGTGCCGATTTCGCGGGCCGCCGGACAGCGGGAGCGGGTGCTGCGGGCGTCGGTGGAGATCTTCAGCAGGCGGGGCTACCGGGCGACCTCGATGAACGAGATCGCCGCCGGGGTCGGGCTGTCGAAGCCCACGCTCTACCACTACTTCCGCAACAAGGAGGAGCTGCTCGTCCTGATCTACCAGGAGGTGCTGGACGAGAGCCTGCGGATGGCCCGCGAGACCGTGGCGGCTGCGCCCACCCCGCTCGACGCGGTACGCGACCTGATCATCTCGCGGGTCGTCTACACCTGTGAGAACCAGGACCTGCTCAAGATCTGCTTCGAGGAGGAGGACGAGCTTCGCCCCAACCTCGCGGAGTCGCTGCTGGAGCGCAGACGCGCCTTCGAGGACGTGTTCGCCCTCGCCGTGCTCGCGCACCTCGCCGACCACCCCCAGGTCCGGCTCGCGATGACGACCAAGACCTACGTCAACATGTGTCTCGGCGCGGTGAACTGGACCTACAAGTGGTACTCCGACACCGGCACCCGCAAGCCCGTGGAGCTGGGCCGCGACATCGCCGACGCGCTGCTCAAGGTGCTCATCCCCTGAGCACCCCTACGCGGGCTCGCGCCGCATGAACGCGCTGCGCCGACACCGGCAGACCAGCTCGTCGCGCTGGTTGAAGCCGCGGTGCTCGAACTTGACGATCCCCGCCTCGGGCCGCGATCTCGACCCGCGTGCCTCGAGGATCTCGGTCTCCACCCAGATCGTGTCGCCCGCGAACACCGGGGTCGGGAACACGATGTCCTCCATCCCCAGGTTCGCGATCGTCGTGCCAAGGGTCAGCTCGGGCACCGCGATCCCGACGACGAGCCCGACGGTGTACATGCTGTTCATCAGCGGCTTGCCGAACTCCTTGCCCGCCGAGAACTCGGCGTCGAGGTGCATCGGCTGCGGGTTCATCGTCAGGCAGGTGAACAGGACGTTGTCGGTCTCGGTCACGGTGCGGGTGACGGCGTGTTCCACCACCTCGCCGACTGTGAGCTGCTCGAACCACCGGCCGGAGAGGTTGCGTCGGGACATGTCGAGGAACCTAGTCGCGCTCAGACCCGCGTCCGCACGCCGACGGCATCGAGCTCGTTCTCCCGGGTCTCGGTGAGCGCGGAGGTGGCGGCGAGACTGAACAGCGCCATCGCAGCGAGGTAGATGTCGATCGAGAAGCTGCCGTACAGGGCGACCAGGGTGGTGGCCAGCAGCGGCGGGATCGCGCCGCCGAGCGCGGCGACGAGGTTGTACGCCATGCCCGCCGCCGTGTAGCGGTAGCGGGTGTTGAACAGCTCCGGCAGGTACGCGCCCACCGGCCCGTACGCGATCCCCAGCGTCACGCTGAGACCCACGGCGAACGCCCACGGCGTGCCGATGTCCAGCACCGGGAACAGCAGCAGCGACCAGGGCACCGCCACGGCGTTCGCGTAGATCACCAGCCGCGGAGCCGACCGCGGGGGGCGAGATCCACTCGACCAGGTGAACGATCCCGACCCGGTCGGCGTCACCGCAGGCGGCGCAGGCCGACCCACTGCAGGTCGGCGACCACGGCCACGGCCAGCGCCTGAGCGAGCACGACGACCGCGCCGAGGCCGGTCAGGGCGTGCCATCCCGCGGCCGTGGCCGCCACGCTGCCCGCCGCCCACAGCGCGTTGCCGATCACGACCGTCCAGACGGCGGCGCGAGGCATCGTCGGCGCGGCGGCGAGGACGACGAGCGCCACCGCGTAACCGAGCAGGAAGGCCCCGACGCCCAGCAGGACGGCGGCGGGGGGCCCGAGCAGGACGGGGAGCCGGGGCGCGGCGGCCAGTGCGAGCGCGCCGAGCGCGCCGGACGCGGCGGCGTCGCACCGCAGCGCGAGACGCAGCAGCCGCCCCCCGTCGGCGGTGGCGGTGAACCGGGCGAACGTGCGGGTCAGGGTGGTCATCTCGGGCTCCTGTGGTCGAGGGCTGTGACAGGGACTCTCGCGTCCACGGGTCGTCGGGTCGATGACGTCGGAGGTAAGGCGCACACGACGACGGCCCGCTGGGCGACGATGCGCAGCGGGCCGTCGGGGGGGCGGGCGGGAGAAGGCCATCTGCTGGGTGTATGTGACC
>JAKDLE010001034.1 GCA_030453005.1 Pseudonocardia sp.
GGCGCGGAAGAACCGGGTCAGCGGCGGCGGCACCGGGGAGGGGAAGACCACCCTGCTCCGCGCGCTGGCCGCGGAGATGGACCCGATGGAACGCATCGTGACCATCGAGGACGCCTTCGAGCTCGGCCTGGACACCGACCCCGACGTGCACGCCGACGTGACGGCGTTCCAGGCCCGCGAGGCCAACGTCGAGGGCGAGGGCGCGGTGTCGCAGGCCGACCTGGTGCGGTGGGCGCTGCGGATGTCGCCGGACCGGGTCATCGTCGGGGAGATCCGCGGGCCCGAGGTCATCCCGATGTGCAACGCGATGAGCCAGGGCAACGACGGCAGCATGGCCACGCTGCACGCCTCCAGCTCGGCGGTCGCGTTCACCCGCCTCGCCTCCTACGCCGCGCAGGGTCCGGAGCGGCTGCCGCTGGAGGCGACCAACCTGCTCGTGGCCGGGGCGGTGCACTTCGTCGTCCACCTCGCCCGCGTCCCCGGCAGCCGCGGCACGCGGGTGGTCTCCTCGATCCGCGAGGTGGTCGGCGCCGACGGCCCGCAGGTCGTGTCCAACGAGATCTTCCGCCCGGACGCCGATCGGCGGGCCCGCCCGGTGGCCGGGGCGATCCGCTCGGACACCCTCGACGACCTGGCCGACGCCGGGTTCGACCCGGTGCTGCTCACCCGGGTCCGGGACGGGTGGCCCGCGTGACGCCCCCGGTGCTGCTCGTACAGGCCGGTGCGGTTGCGGACCCGGGCCGGTCCGCGGTGGTCGCCCTGCTCGGCGCCGGGGTCGGGCTGGGCCTGTACCTGGTGTTCTTCGGCCTTCTCCGCCGGGAGCGGGGCCCGTCCGCCGGGATCGCTTTCGCCGGCTGGTTGCACGAGCGCGGGTGGAACCGCCGCGAGGTCGTCGCGCGGGCCGGGGGCACGGCGCTCGCCGCGGTCGTCACGGCGGTGGCCACCGGGTGGGTCGTCGGGGCGGTGCTCGTCGCCGCGGGGTGCTGGTTCCTGCCGCGGGTCCTCGGGCGCGACGTCGGGCACACACGGCGAGTGGCGCGCATCGAGGCCGTCGCCACCTGGACCGAGATGATCCGCGACACCCTGTTGGCGGCGGCCGGGCTGGAGCAGGCGATCCTCGTGACGGCCCCGCTCGCGCCCGCCCCGGTCCGTGAGGAGGTCGCCGCGCTGGCGGCGCGTCTGGACCGCGGCGTGCGGCTCGTGCCGGCGCTGCGCCTGCTCGCGCGCGACCTCGCCGACCCGACGGCCGACCTCGTCGTCGCCGCCCTGGTGATCGCCGCCGAGCAGCAGGCCCGCCAGCTCACTGACTTGCTCGGGGCGCTCGCGGCGACCGCGCGGGAACGGGCGTCGATGCGGATGCGGGTGGAGGCCGGGCGGGCCCGGTCCCGCACGTCGGTCCGCGTCGTCGTCGGCACCACGACGGGCTTCGCGGTGGCGCTGGTGCTGCTCAACCGGCCCTACCTGGTCGCCTACGACTCGGTGACCGGCCAGGCCGTCCTGCTCGCGGTCGGCCTGCTCTTCGCGGCCGGGTTCGGCTGGCTCCGGTC
>JAKDLE010001035.1 GCA_030453005.1 Pseudonocardia sp.
GGCGGCGCCGGGGCCTGCGGGGGTGGGGGATCGGTTGTTCCTCGATCCCGAGCGGGCGCAGGAGTGCATCGACCGGCTCAAGGCGGTGGTGCAGGACTTGAGCGGCATGAGCACCAGCTTGGAGCGCGACCTGACATTCGATGCTCCGGGCGCGGATCCGGTGAGTGTGAACGCGGCGGCGCAGGGCGCGGTGATGGCGCAGCGGGCGACCGCGTACGTGGTCGCCTGGCGGGATCAGATCGCCCAGACCGTGGTGAACCTGGAGACGCAGCTCGCTCTGTACCAGGGTGCGGAAGCGGACAACCGGGACCGTTTCGCGTGACGCGGTCCATGGTGGCCGCGCTGGTTGTGCTCGTGCTGGCCGGCTGCAGCAGTGCGGCCGAGGAGGCGGGGCCGAACATGAGTTCGGGGCCGTCGCCGTATGTTGCTGTGCTTGCTCCACCGGTGGCGGACCCGCGCGATGTGCGGGGCATCGCCGCGTGCGATCTGCTGACCGCCGAGCAGAAGCAGGGCTTCGGCATCGACGTCGCCACGGAGAACCAGGACCGGCCGGACGACTTCGGGGGATGTGCGTGGCGCACCCTGGACATGGAGGGGGTGCTGGGCGTCGTCGGTGTCCAGGACCCGCCGGTGGGTCTGGACGGGCTGTACAACGTGCGTGAGGCCTACCCGGTGTTCGAGCCTGGGGAGATCGACGGCCGGCCCATCGTGCGCGCCGACTTCGTGGACACCGCCGGTCGCGACTGCCGCATCTTCATCGGGGTCGCCGACGATCAGATGATCCAGGCGAGCGCGAAGTACGCGTTCCAGCCCGGCCGCGGCTGCGAGGTGGCACGCGAGATGGCGGCCGCGATGATCGCGAACCTGCCGCTCCCGGGCTGAGCGGTCGTGACGATCAGCGACGCGCGCGTGAACGGAACACCAGCGCCGTCGGAGCAAGATCGAACAGCCCTGGCGTTCCGTTCCCCCGAGAGTTCTTCCTCGACCGGTGTCCCGTCCGCGTAAGATCGGTTGCGTCCGTCCGGTCCGGAGCGACGTAGGGGCTGAGACAGGACATCGGGGAGGGCATCGCGGTCGGACTCGCGTCGCCGTCCTCACCAGCGTCGGATGTGTCGCCGCCGTCGTGCTGGGCGCGACCGTGGCGACCAGCACCCTGGCCCCGGCCGTCGCGAACGCGCAGACCGGGCACTGGGTGGTCAACGCGGCGGAGTCGGCGGTCGTGCACGTCGACGGCGGCACCAGCCAGGTCGACGCGCGGGTCGAGCTGCCCGCCGACCTCGGCGTCGTGGCGATCGACGACGCCTTCGTACTGACGTAGGACGTCGCGCTCGTCGCCCGGCTCACCGCCCCAGGTGGGCCGCGGCTGATCGTGGGAGCGCTGCTCGACTCGTTCGGGTTCGGCGCTCGCGGGATGGGTGGCGGCGGTGCGGAGGTCGATCGGGCCGGTGGTGCTGCTGAGGCCACCCAACCACCTCTTCGCGGACGGGGTGGGGGTGAAGATCGACCGGAGTGCGGCGGTCCACGGGCCGCCGGGGCGGGCGTTCC
>JAKDLE010001036.1 GCA_030453005.1 Pseudonocardia sp.
CGCGTCCAGTGCCCCGGCCAGCAACGGCAGTGTGGTCGGTCCGGTGATCTTGGAGACGATCGTGCCGTCGCGGTCGATGATGAATGTCTCGGGGACGCCGAACAGGCCGAACTCCAGCGCCGCCCGGGAGCCGGTGTCGGTGACGTAGCGGTAGTTGTCGCCGCCGCGGCCCAGCTCGTCGAGGAAACCCGTCGCACCCGAGACGGTGTCCTGGTAGTCGATGCCGACGAAGACGACCCCGGCGTCGCGGTACCGCTCGGCCGCGCCGACCAGGGCGGCGTGTTCCTCGCGGCAGGCCACGCACCACGACGCCCAGAAGTTGACGACGACGACCTGCCCGCGCAGCTCCGCCAGCGACAGCTCGCCCGGGCTCTCCAACAGGGGCAGGCTGATCTCGGGTGCGGGGCGGCCGATCAGCGGGCTGTCCACGAGCGTGGGGTCGCTGCCGAGCTGCGAGCCGAACACCGCGCCGATGCCGATCGCCACCAGTGCCACCAGCACGGCGGTGACCCGGAACAGGCGCCGCCGCCGGGACGGGGCCGGGGCCAGCAGGTCGTCGGTGGCTGTCGGGTCGCTCATCCGCTGCCCGCCGCGCGTCGTTCGGCCTCCGCCGTGAGCTCGTCGACCTGCGCGGCGATCTCAGGATCGAGTGTACGGCCGTCGAGCACGAGCAGCGTGGTCAGCGCACCGGCCGGGTCGTCGAGGCCGTCGAGCTGGATGTTCGCGCGGTACCAGAGGGCCTCGTCCAGGTTCGGGTCGACGGCCAGGGCCTGCTGCACCGACTCCAGTGCCTCGTCGGGCTGGCCGATCCGGAACAGCAGCCAGCCGAGGCGGGCGAGCCCGGCTGCGTTGTCGGGTTCGCGGCGCAGCGCGTCGAGGTAGTGGCCCATCGCGGCCGCGTAGTCGCCCTGCCCGACGTAGCGGGCGGCCAGCGCCAGCCGCATCCCGACGACGTCGGGGTTGGCCGCGACGACCTCCTCCAGCTGCTCGTCGGTGACGGGGGTGTTCGGGTCCAGCGCCGGTGCGGCGCCGATGTCACGGCCCACGTCCTCGCCGATCTCGTTGCCGGTGACGAAGCCGCCGACCGGACGGTCGATCACCGACGCGGGCAGCAGTACGACGGTCACCAGGACGGCGACGACGCCGACGATCGCGTAGGCGAGCCCCCACCCCCGTGGGCGCGGCGGCCGGGCGGGTTCCGGCTCGTCCGAGCCGGAGATCGGCGTGCAGGTGTCCAGGGCGGACAGGGCGCGGGCCGCGGTGCCCTCGTAGCGTCGGCGCAGCGGTCGCGCGTCGTCGTCGGTGATCTCGCCCGCGGCGACCTGCTCGTCGAGCTCGACGATGTCGCGCACGGCCTGGTCGGCGAGCTGACGCAGATGCAGCTCACGGGTGCTCACGGTTGGTCCTCCCGCTCGGTCGCCGCGGTGCGGGCGCGGGTCACCGCGGCATCGACGCGGGCCCGGTGCGGCTCGTCCAGCTCGGGCCCGGCGTGCGGCCCGGCCCCGGCCCCGGTCGCCACCAACACCGCGCCCCCCACCCCGGC
>JAKDLE010001037.1 GCA_030453005.1 Pseudonocardia sp.
GCAGGCCGAGGCCGCCCCACCGTCTGTGCTCGGGCCGATCCTGCCCGCCGAGCTGCTCGACAGGCCTGCTTCCATGCCCGAGCCGCCGCCGCAGGACCCCAGGCCAACTCCGCAGCGGGATCTGCCGCGCGACGATGCGACCGAGATCGATGCCGATCCGCTCCCCGAGGAGCCCGCCGAGGTCTCGGACCATCAGCGCAGGCTGATTCTCGCCGCAGCCAGCCGATCGGCCCCGCTGACCAACGAGTCCGTGCGGAAGTTGCTCAAGGTTCCCCGGGACACCGCTTTGGGCGTCCTCCAGGCGATGGTCGCCGAGGGTCTGCTGATTCGGCGCGGCAGCTACGGAGGCACCCACTACCTGCCCAGGGACAGCGACGGGAAGGTGGCTGATCGGTCACCTCAACTGGTCGCCGAGCCGGCTGGCCGCGCGGCGCCCGTGCATCGAGAAGCGGTACTGCGAGCCGCGCTGGACCGTCCCCTCGACGTCGATGCGATCCGTGGCCTGCTCGGAGTCGACACCCGGACCGCGGCACGGGTTCTGGCCGAGCTGGCGATGGAGGGCCTGGTCGAGCGTCGCAGCGGCGGCGGAGGCACCGAGTACGCACTCGCAGGTGAGAGCTATCCGTCCGCGCAACCCGCGGTCCGTCCGATCGAACCCACGCCGGTCCAGCCTGACCTCGGCGAGCCGCCGGAACTGGATGATCGCGAAATGCTGCTGGCGGCGGCGCAACAGCACCACCTCACGACGACGTGGGCGGTCGAGCATCTCGCGCGCGGTACCGCAGAGGCGCGCGAGCTGCTGGCGACGATGGTCGCGGACGGTATGCTGGAGCGAAGTGGACACGGCAGGGGCACCCGGTACGTCCTGCCGGGGCAACCGGAACCGGAGCGCCCGCGGTTCGTGATCGAGACCCGTCAACGTGACCGCGTCCTGCACGCGGCGCGCCGCGGCCAGCTGACCGGTGAGTCGGTATGTCGACTGCTCGACGTCGAGGCAGATCATGCGACGGCGCTCCTGGACGCGCTGGTCACAGCAGGCGACCTCGAACACCACAGCTGGGGCCCGGACGCGTACTACGCCCTTCCCGCGGCCGTGGCCGACACGCCACCCGCGCGGCAGGCGTCGGCAGCGCCGCGCCCAGCCGCAGCGGCGGTGATGCCGCAACCGGCGCCCACCGCCGAACCCGGGGCAGCCGCGGAGTTCGAGAGCCATATGAAGAACCTCTACCGGCGTTCGGCCGACGAGGTGGGCTTCCGCGACGCGCGATTCCGGCGGATGCTCAGCGAACACGGCGGGCTGGCGACCGCGCACCAGTTGCTCGCCATGGGCACTCCCAGCGCGGGGTTCACCGAGCTGTGGGAACGTCGCAGGCTTGACCTCACCGTCGAGGCGCTCGTCCTGCAACCGCGCTTTGCCGCCTTGTTCCGTGACACCGAACGGGAGACGGCCCGCTACCGGTTGGCTCAGCATGACTTTGTCCCGGCAACTGACCCTGCTGGCCAATTCATCGGGCACCGGGACCGAAGGTGATCTTCCCAG
>JAKDLE010001038.1 GCA_030453005.1 Pseudonocardia sp.
GCGCCCGCCCGACCCAGGTGATCACCGACGCGACGCGACGCGAAAGTCCACCGGTGAGGAACCGCGGGGATCACCTGCGCGGCCCCGGCGAACTGACCAGCAGGATCTGCGAGTGCGAGGTGCCCAGAGGGTGTGCGAGGTGTCGGTCCCGAGCCGGGTGAGCTGGCTCGGACGGTTACCAGCGGTGATACTCGTCGCCGCAGGTGCCCGCGCGGTCGGCACCCCGAGGGGCGCTCGCTACCCTGGCGGGTGATGAACGCGCCCGAGGACCCGCCGACCCGGATCGGCAACCGCTACCGCCTTGAGGAGCGGATCGGTGCCGGCGCCATGGGAGCGGTGTGGCTCGGCACCGACGAGCTGCTCAACCGGCCCGTCGCGCTCAAGGAACTGCTGGCCGCCGCGGCTCGGGGCAACGGCGCCGAGGGGGCGGCGGAGGCTCGGCAGCGCCTCATGCGCGAAGGCCGCATCGGTGCCCGTCTCCAGCACCCGCACGTCATCAGCATGTTCGACGTGGTCATCCACGAGGAACGCCCGTGGCTGGTGATGGAGTACCTTCCGTCGCTGTCGCTGGCCGCGGTGTTGTCCAGCAAGGGCCCGATGGAGCCCCGCGAGGCAGCCGAGATGGGGCGCCAGGTGGCCGACGGCCTCGCCGCCGCGCACGTGGCGGGTGTGGTGCACCGCGACGTCAAGCCCGGCAACGTGCTGATCGCCGAGGACGGGCGCGTCAAGCTCACCGACTTCGGGGTCTCCCGCGCCGTCGACGACGTACAGCTCACCCGCACCGGCCTCATCGCCGGTACCCCCGCGTTCCTGGCGCCGGAGATCGCGCGGGGCCGCGAGCCCGCGGCCCCGTCCGACATCTTCGCGCTCGGCGCCACCCTCTACGCCGCCGTCGAGGGCATCCCGCCGTTCGGTCTCGACGACAACGCGTACGCGCTGCTGCACAAGGTGGCCACCGGCGAGGTCGACCCGCCGCAGCAGGCCGGGCCCCTGGAGCCGGTGCTGATGCGGCTGCTCGCGGTGGAGCCCGGTGACCGACCGACGGCCGCGCAGGCGCGTGACGCCCTCGCGCTGGTCGCGGCCGGTCAGGACGTGCCCGCCGGTCCGGCCACCGCCGTCGCCGCCGCACCCCGGCCCTCGGTCAGCCGCAGGCCCGCGCCCGCGCCCGCCTCGCGTCCCGCACCGTCCGCGGTAGACCAGGGCACCGTCGCCTCGGCCGCCCCGGCGGCCGGCGGTCGGCGCAGGCGGCTCCCGGCCCTGCTGATCGCCGGGCTGCTGGTGCTGCTGGTCGGCGGTGGGATCACCGCGGGCGTGCTGGCGGCGGGCTCCGGCGACGACGTCGTCCCCCCGGCCGCGGCGCCGACCACCTCCTCGAGCTCGCCCGGCGGGATCTTGGAGGCGCAGCCGCCGCCGTGGGCCATCGTCGTCAGGCGGACCGCGGGAATCGCCGAGGTCGTCGGCACCGGGGTGATCGGGGCATCGGAGGGCGCAGGGTCGCAGGCCGGGGAGTCGCTCATGCCCGGAGCCTACCCAGCAGG
>JAKDLE010000121.1 GCA_030453005.1 Pseudonocardia sp.
GGCAGCCCCGGAGCCTCGACCAGGTTCGTGACCGCATCGCTGCGTCGTCCGCCGCGGCCGTGATCGCGGAGAGCATCGCGGCGGCGCGCGACATCGCCGACCTCAGCGCCTTCATCACCCTCACCGACCGGGTGGACGCCGGAAGCGGGCCGCTGGCGGGCGTCCCGCTCGCGGTCAAGGACAACCTCGACACGCGCGCCCTCCCCACCACCGGCGGCACCCCGGCGCTGGCGGACTCGCGCCCGGGCCGCGACCAGCACGCCGTCGAACGGCTGCGCGCCGCCGGAGCCGCGGTGATCGGCAAGACGAACCTGCATGAGCTGGCGCTCGGGATCACCAGCAACAACGCCGCCTTCGGCCCGGTCCGCAACCCGCACGACCCGAGCCGTTCGGCAGGCGGCTCGTCCGGCGGCTCGGCGGTCGCGGTCGCTACCGGGGTCGTCCCCGTCGCCCTCGGCTCCGACACCGGCGGCTCGGTGCGGATACCGGCCGCGCACTGCGGCGTCGTCGGCTGGCGGCCGACCGTCGGCCGCTGGGGCACCGGCCGGTTCGTGCCGATCTCGCGCACCCGCGACACCGTCGGGGTCCTCGCCACCTCGGTCGCCGACGCCGCGCTCGTCGACGAGCTCGTCACCGGCGAGCCGGTCGTGGGCCCGCCGCAGCGCAGGCTGCGGATCGGGGTCCCTCGGCCCGGCTTCTACGACGACCTGCACCCGGAGGTGGCCGGGTGCGCCGCGCGGGTGCTGGACCGGTTGGCTGACGCGGACGTCGAGCTGGTCGAGGTGGAGGTGGCGGGCGCCCACGAGCTCGACGCCGAGTGCGGCTTCCCGATCGTCTTCGTCGAGCTCGCGCGGGACCTCCCGGCCTACCTCGCGACCCTGCCCGGCCCGGAACGGGACCTGACGTTGGCCGACGTGCTCGCCCGGGCGGCGTCGCCGGACGTCCGCGGTGCGCTCGAGGTGGCGGCCGCAGGCGGCTTCACCGAGCAGGACTACCGCCACGCGCTCGCCACCCGGGACCGGCTCCGGGACGCCTACGCCGCCGCGCTGCGGGTCGACGGCGCCCGGCTCGACGCGCTCGTCTACCCCACGGTGCCACTGCCCGCCCCGCCCGTCGGCGACGACGACCTGACCGAGCTGAACGGGCGGCAGGTGCCGGTCTTCCTCACCTCGATCCGCAACACCGGGCCCGGCTCGACCGCCGGGATGCCCGCCGCCTCGCTGCCTGCGGGCGAGACGGGCGGCGGTTTGCCGATCGGGATCTCGCTGGAGGCCCTCCCGGGAGACGACAGCGCCCTGCTCGCCGTCGCCCGGCAGGTCGAGGCGATGCTCGGACACTAGGTTGGTCCTGTGAAGGTTCTCCTGTTGGAAAGCATCCATCCGGTCGCGGCGGAGGCGTTGCGTCGCGCCGGGTTCGACGTCGAGACACGCACGGGCTCGCTGAGCGAGGACGAGCTCGTCGACCAGCTGCCGGGGGTGTCCCTGCTCGGGATCCGCTCCAACACCAGGGTCGGTCCCCGGGTGCTCGAGGCCGGGAAGGACCTGCTAGCGGTGGGGTGCTTCTGCATCGGGACCAACCAAGTGGATCTGGTCGACGCGGCACAGCGCGGTGTGGCCGTGTTCAACGCGCCGTTCTCCAACACCCGCAGCGTCGTGGAGCTGGTGCTGGGCGAGATCCTCACGCTGGCGCGCAGGCTGCCGGACAAGACCCGGCGGATGCACGAGGGGATCTGGGACAAGTCGGCCAAGGGCAGCCACGAGGTCCGCGGCCGCACGCTGGGCATCGTCGGCTACGGCAACATCGGCACCCAGCTGTCCAACGTGGCGGAGGCGGTCGGGCTGCGGGTGATCTTCTACGACACGACGGACCGGCTGGCCCACGGCAACGCCAGGCGCGTCGGCACACTGGACGAGCTGTTGGCCGAGTCGGACGTGGTGAGCCTGCACGTCGACGGCAGGCCCGGCAACGCGGGGCTCTTCGGCGCGGACCAGTTCGCCAGGATGAAGCCGGGGGCGGTGTTCATCAACGCCTCCCGGGGGATGGTCGTCGACGACGTCGTGCTGCGCGACCACATCCTCTCCGGGCATCTGTCCGGCGCCGCCATCGACGTCTTCCCGATCGAGCCGAAGGCGCAGGGCGAGCCGTTCGACTCCCCGCTGCGCGGCCTCGACAACGTCATCCTCACCCCCCACGTCGGCGGCGCGACGCAGGAGGCGCAGGAGGAGATCGGCCACTTCGTGTCGGGCAAGCTGCTCGGCTTCGCCACCACCGGCGGCACCGCGCTCTCGGTCAACCTGCCGCAGGTGGTCGCCCCGCAACCCCCGGGCGCGTTCCGGATGGGCTACCTGCACACGAGCGTGCCCGGCGTGCTGGCCGGCATCAACCGGCTGCTCGCCGACACCGGCGTCAACGTGATCGGGCAGGCGCTGTCCACCCGGGGCGAGCAGGGCTACGTCGTCACCGACACCGACACCGTGTTGACCGACGACACGCTGTCGGGCCTGCTCGGGTCGCCGCACACCGTCTGGCTGCGGTCCTGGCGGCTCTGACGCGAGTCAGACGACCTCGACCTCGACGCGGGTGTCGGAGAACGTCGGCGCGTTGCCCAGGTCGGCGAACGCGAACGGGTTCACGGCGTTGACGGTGGCCTCGTCCTTCGCGTTCTTGCGCCAGGCGCCCATCGGCGACAGCACCACCCCCGGCGCGATCTCCTCGCTCACCTCCGCCAGCGCGACGTACTGGCCGCGGTCGTTGAACACCCGCACGTACTGCCCGCTGACGATGCGCCGCTCCTCGGCGTCCCGAGCGTGGATGATCACCTTCTGCTCGCCCTGCACGCGTCGCTGCTTGGGCTGGTCGCCCGCGCTGGAGTTGAGGTAGGCGTGCGACTTGGGCGAGAGCAGGTTGAGCCGGTAGCCGGAGTCGGCCGTCTCGCGGGGCGCGATGTAGTGGGGCAGCGGGTCGACCACGCCACCGGGCTGGAACTCGTCGCACCCCTGCCGGAACAGCGGCACCACGAAGTTGCCCGCCGCCTCGGCGGCCGAGGACCGGAACTCGGTCTTCCCCGACGGGGTCGGGAAGCCGCCATCGGCGTGCGGGGCGTACTCGTCGGGCCCCGGCAGGTTCAGCCGGGCCCAGCCCGTCTCCCGCAGGGACTCCAGCGTGATGCCCTCCATCGCGGGCGCCGACCAGTCGAACGCCTCGGCCAGCATCTCCTCGTCGCTGCGCGTGAAGCACGGGTCGGTGAGACCCATCCGCGCAGCGAGCCTGCGGAACAGCTCGGTGTTGGACACGGCCTCGCCCAGCGGCGCGACGGCCGGGGTGTTGAGCGTGACGTACAAGTGGCCCCAGCTGAACATGATGTCGTGCTGTTCGAGCTGGGTGGTGGCGGGCAGCACGATGTCGGCGTAGCGCGCGGTGTCGGTCAGGACGTGGTCGCTGACCACGGTGAACAGGTCCTCGCGGGCCAGCCCGGCGACCGTCTTGTCCTGCTCGGGGCACACGACGAGCGGGTTGGAGTTGTAGACCATCAGCGCGTTGATCGGCGGGTCCAGCTCCAGCTCGCCGGTCAACGCGCGGCCCAGCAGGAACTGGTTGACGACGCGCGTGCCCGGCGTCGCGAGCTCGGGGTGCATCAACGCCCCCCAGTTGACGGGGAACGCCCACAGCGGCAGCTGCAGCAGACCACCGCCGACCTCGCGCCACGCGCCGACGAGCGCGGGCAGGCAGGCGATCGAGCGCACGGTCTGCCCGCCGCCCGCCTGCCGCTCGATCGCGACCCCGATCCGGATCATGGCCGGGTCGGTGGTGGCGTACTCCCGGGCGAGCGTGCGGATGTCCTGCGCGGGGATGCCGGTCTGCTCCGAGGCCCACTCCGGGGTGTGCTCGCGCACCCGCTCCACGAGGTCGGCGTAGCCCACGGTGTGGTCGCGGACGTACGCCTCGTCCGTCAGGCCCTCGGTGATGATCACGTGCATCATCGCGAGCGCCAGTGCGCCGTCGGTCCCCGGCCGGATCGGGATGTGCCAGTCGGCGCGTCTGGCGGTGCGGTGGCGCATCGGGTCGATCACCACGACCTTCGCCCCGCGACGCTGGGCCTCGGCCACGAACGGCCAGAGGTGCAGGTTCGTCGAGACCATGTTGCAGGCCCAGATGATGATGTAGCGGGAGTGCACGAGGCTCTCCGGGTCGACACCCGCGGTGGCCCCGATCGTCATCGTGTACGCCGTGCAGGCGCCGGAGTCGCAGTAGGTGCGCTCGGCGATCGTCGCCCCGAGCTTGTTGAAGAACGGGTCGCCGACGTTGAGCCCGTTGAGGATCCCCTGGGTGCCCAGGTAGCTCACCGGCATGATCGACTCCGGGCCGTGCGCGTCGATCGTCGCCTGGAAGCGGTCGGCGATCTCGTCGAGCGCGGTGTCCCAGCTGATCCGTTCGAAGCGACCGCTGCCCTTGGGGCCGGTGCGGCGCATCGGGTACAGCACCCGGTCGGGGTTGTAGACCTTGTCCTGGTAGTCGTTGACCTTGACGCACAGCCCGCCGCGGGTGAACGGGTGCTCGGGGTCCCCCCGCACCTCCACGGCCTTGCCGTCGGCCACGGTCACGAGCATCGCGCACGTGTCCGGGCAGTCGTGCGGGCACGCCGCGCGCACGGTCGTGGTGGTGATGTCGGTGACGGGGATGTCGTCGATCGCGGTCATCGCCGCATCCTCCGGCGCGCCGGGGCCCGCGGTTTGGCCCTGCGTGACGACCATGTTGGCGCTGGGGGACCGGTGTCCCGGCGTTGACGCTGCTCGCGCCGGGCTCCTACGCTCGGCCGCACCCCGAGCAGCCGAGGCACACATGGGCCCACCCGCGACCACAAACCGCCTGGACGTCTGGCGTGACCTGATCCGGGACAACTTCGTCGCCCTCGACGTCTCTGCGGACCGGCGCGCGAGGTTCGCCGGGTCCGTCCGCAGCTCCGAGGTGGGCCATCTCAGGCTGGCCTCGGTCGAGTCGGGCCCTCAGGGATTCAGTCGCACGCCCGGCCTGGCCCGCCGCGACGACGACGTGTACCTGCAGGTCGGGCTGCTCGCCCGGGGCGGGGCGACCGTGGCGCAGGACGGTCGCGAGGCGTTGCTGCGCCCGGGAGACTTCGCCGTCTACGAGACCGACCGGCCGTTCTTCTGGGGCATGCAGGGTGAGTGGGAGCTGTTGGTCCTCACCTGGCCGCGCGCCACAGTCTCCCTGGACGGCGTCGCGTCGCAGCAGCTCACGGCCCGCGCGCTGAGCGGCGGCGACGGTCTGGGTGCGATCGTCGGACGGATGCTGCGCGACCTGGTGGCCGCGCCGCCGGAGCTGAGCGCCGCGGGTGGCATCAAGCTGGCCGACGAGGTGGCGCAGCTGGTCACCACGGCGGCGGGGGAGTGCGTGCACCCCGCCGTTCCGAACCGGGCCACCGACGACCTGCTGCGGCGCGTCGACGCCTACATCATCGAGCACCTCGCCGACCCCGACCTCGGTCCGACCTGCATCGCGGCGGCCCATTTCGTCTCCACCCGCCACCTGCACCGGCTCTTCGCGCACCGCGGGGGCACGGTCGCCCAGCGGATCCAGCGGCTGCGGCTGGAGCGCTGCCGCCGTGAGCTGCTCGACCCGGGCGCGGACCACCGCACGATCACCGAGGTCTCCCGCCGCTGGGCTTCCCCGACCTGGCGAGCTTCAGCCGGGCGTTCCGCGGGGCCTACGGGATGCCGCCGAGCGAGTGGAGGGCGACCGCTCGCGGCTGATCTGCCCCAACACCTGGCCGAAGCCGCCCCGCCGCGCCCGATGAGGACTGCTGCTGATGACCGACCCCGCCGAGCCCGACCCGACCGCCGGCCTGATGACGACGACGAGCTGCGACGACGGCTGCTGCGGTGACGACCAGACCGCGGCCGCGCAGGCCACGGGCAGGCCGGTCGTCGCCGCCGAGCGGCGCCGCGTGCTGACTCGGCGGGTCCGGCTGCTGGTCGCGGCCACGATCAGCTACAACATCGTCGAAGCCGTCGTGGCCATCACCGCGGGCACCATCGCCTCCTCCGCGGCGCTGATCGGATTCGGGCTGGACTCGGTCATCGAGGTCGCCTCGGCCGCGGCGGTGGCCTGGCAGTTCTCCGGCCCCGACCCCGAGGCCCGCGAACGCGCCACGCTGCGCGTCATCGCGCTGTCGTTCTTCGCGCTCGCCGCCTACGTCACCGTCGAGTCCGTCCGTGCGCTGTTCGGCTCCGCCGAGGCCGCACCGTCGACCGTCGGGATCGTGCTCGCCGCCCTGTCGTTGCTGATCATGCCGCTGCTGTCGCACGCCCAGCGGAGCACCGGACGCGAGCTCGGCTCGCTCAGCGCGGTCGCGGACTCCAAGCAGACCCTGCTCTGCACCTACCTGTCTGCGGTGTTGCTCGTCGGGCTGCTGCTCAACAGCCTGTTCGGCTGGTCCTGGGCCGACCCCGTCGCCGCCCTCGTCATCGCCGCCATCGCGCTCAAGGAGGGCCGCGAGGCCTGGCGCGGCCACCTCTGCTGCTGACCGGGACCGACCGGGCTCACGGCCCGAGCAGCTCGGCCAGCGCTGCGGGTGCGCCTGCCGCGCCGTGCATCGGGGCCCAGCGGGCGCCGGTGCGGCGGGCGAAGTCCTCGGCCTGGTCGGTGTCGTCGGCGGGGGCGAGGATCAGCAGTTCCGGGATCCCGATCCCGAAGGGGACGGGGTCCTCGTCGTCGGTGGCCCGGCAGTCCGACAGGAGGACCACGACCCGGCGCTGGGCGCGGGTCATCTGGAGCTGGTCCGAGGCCGAGCGCAGCGCGGTGCCCAACGCGGTCACCCCGTGGCCGCGCAGTGCGAGGATCGTGTCGACCAGTGGCCCGGTCGGGCGCTCCGAGCGGATCGACCGCAGCACGTCCACCGAGCGTGCGAACGACAGCACAGCGTGGTCGTCGGGCGCCCGCCAGGCGCACGCGGCCGCGGTGAGCGCGGCCGCGGCCAGCCGGGACCCCGTCATCGAGCCGCTGGCGTCGATGACGAGGCACAACGCGAGCTGTGGGCGACCCCAGTGGCGGGCCACCATGTTCTCCGTGATCGGCCCCCGGCCCTCGGCGCGGGCGTCGAGGAGTTCGGGCATGGACGCGTCGAGGTCGAGCTCGCCGCCCCGGTCCGCGGGCACCGCGCGCAGCCTGCTCACCCCGGTGTTCCGCGGCACGGCGCGGCGCCCCACGTCGATGACGATCTTGCCGGCCAGTCGGCGGGCGGCCGCGCGCAGCTTCTCGTCGGTGGCCTTACCCATGTCGACGAGCATCGTCATGGCCGCATCGGGGTCCTGTTCGAGCGCATCGTCGAACGCGGCCTCGTCGAGCACCCCGACCTCGGGCGAGACCTCCGCGAACTGCGCGTGCCGGGCGAGGTCGGCCCGGCCGGTGGTCTGCTGCCGGGGGCCGCGCGCGGGCTTCGGCTTCGGCGTGGGGTCG
>JAKDLE010000122.1 GCA_030453005.1 Pseudonocardia sp.
CGGTGGATCTGGCCCAGCTGATCCAGGTGCGGCACGGCGACGACGTGACCGCGCCGATGCAGGGCACCGTCGTGCGGGTCGCGGTCGTCGAGGGCGCGCTCGTGCGCCGGGGTGACCTGGTCGCCGTGGTCGAGGCCATGAAGATGGAGAACCCGGTCACCGCCCACAAGGACGGCACCCTCGCCGGTCTCGCCGTGGCACCGGGGGCGTCCGTCGGCCAGGGAACGGTGCTCTGCCGGATCGAGGGCTGACCGGATCAGGGCTGAGCGGGGCCCGGCCGCTCAGCCCGCCGACACCTCGTCGCCCACCCGGACCGGACCCGAGGCGGTCACGACGCCGCCGACGGCGAGGTTGCCGCCGCGCTCGCGGTGGATCCGGCGCAGCACCTCGCGGTCGGTCCCGATCCCGCCGGGCTGCGCGCGGGTGACCATGACGCAGCGCGCGATCGGCATCCCGACCGCGAGCACCGCGGCCCCGACCCGCACGTCGGAACCGACGAACGCGTCCTCCCCACCGTCGTCGACCACGACGTTGGCGCGGAACCGGCGCGTCGGTTCCCCGTCCGCGCTGGCCGTGGACAGCACCGTGACGGCGGCGCTGCCGCTGTCGTGGAAGGCTCCGGCGGACCCCTCGAAGGGCCCCCACGACCCGGGTGCCTCGGTCTCGGTGTCCGACGGGTTCTCATAGCGCCGCTGCACCACCTCGGAGGTGGACAGCAACCGCACCGGGCGGCCCAGCCACGACGACAGCGCCGCGTCGTCGGCGGCGACCGAGCCGTCCGGCAATGTGATCTCCACGTCACCGTCGGGCAGCAGCCGGGCCGCGGCGAACAACATCTCCGGCGCACGGCGGGCGGTCAACCCGAGCCCGGTGACCACGTCGAACAGGGCGTAGGCGCGGTCGCCCGCCAGACCCCGTGGACCGATCTCCGACTCGTCGACCCGCTCCCCCTGCAGCGACTTCACCGGGTACCGCCACAACTCCAGCACGCGCACGACATGTCTCCGCTCGTCGAGGACCTGACGACGAACGGTAACCGTCCGTGGGCGGCGACGGGGGGTCACCTGCGGGGCGAGACCTCGCCCATCTTCCCCCAGCCCTCGCCCGGCACGTCCTGGACGCTGATGATGTCGGGCGTCGTCGCGACCATGTCGGACATGTCCTCGATCGCCGCCGTGAAGTGCTCCGAGCTCACGTGCGCCTCGGCCGCGCCGTCCCGGAACGCCTCGACCAGCACGAACTGGTTCACATCGTCCACGCTGCGCGACCACTCGAAGAAGAGGTTGCCCGGTTCGGCGCGGGTCGCCTGGGTGAAGGCGTCGACGCGAGCGAGCCACTGGTCGGTGAACTCGGGACGGACCGTGAACTTGACCGAGATGAAGATCATCGAGAGCTCCTTCGTACACGTCGTGGGCCCGTCATCGTGGCCCGAGGCGGCAGCGGGATCAACTCCAGCGAGATCAACTCCGCACCGCGCCCAATACAGCGGCGGCGAACTCCCGCGGGGCGTCGAGGTGCGCGAGGTGGCCCGCCCCGGCGATCCGCTCGGTGCGCAGGCCCGGCACGGCTGCCGCGACACGCGCGTGCAGACGTCCGTACCAGTCGCGGCTCTCCGCGCCCAGCAGCCAGGTGACCGGCACCGGTACCCCTGCCAGCCGTGCCGTCGGGATGTGCTCCATCATCAGTCCGAACGGATGCGGGTCCAGCTCGGCGAGCACCGGCGCCCCGTTGTCCAGCAGCTCGGCCCGCGCGGCGGGTGCGAGGGCGTCGAACCCGTTCCCCCCGTCGCGCAGACCCGATGCCCAACGGAAGAACACCGCTGCGGCCTCGTCCCGCCGACCCCGGACCTGCGCCACCTTGACGCGCCCGAGCGCGGCCAGTAGATCCGGCGTGGCGTGCCGCAGCCCGTGCCACGGCGCCTCGACGATCACCAGTGACCGGAACAGCTCCGGGCGGGCGACGGCCAGGGCGAGCGCGGTGGTGCCGCCCGAGCTCCACCCGAGCACGTGCGCGGGCGCACCGACCGCGGTGAGGACGGCGGCGAGGTCGGCCACGTGCACGCGGTAGTCACGCACCGGGCGGTGCGCGGAGCGGCCGTAGCCGCGTCGGTCGTAGGCGAGCACGCGGTGCCCGCCCGCGGCCAGGTCGGCCGGCGTGTCCGCCCACGACGATGCCTGCGCACCCGTGCCGTGAACCAGCACGATCGGGTCGCCGTCGCCCCACTCGTCGAACGCCAACAACGCCCCCGGCACGGTGATGTGTCCCATGCGGAGATCGTCCTCCACCGGCGGTGTTTCACGTGGAACCGGGGCCGTGGGTTCAGCTGGTCATCGGGCTCCGGCCCCCACCGAGTGAACGGCACTCTCAGCCAACAGGGCTGGGCGAGAGTGCCGTTCGCTCGACCGGATCGGGGAACCGCGCCGCACCCGACGGGCAGCCTCCGCGAGGAGCGTGACGCCCGTGGCGAGGGCGAGACTGAACAGCAACGCGGTGATCACGTCGTGCTCGAACGCCGCACCGCCGAGACGACCCAACAGCGCCTGGTAGGCCGCCGACAGCGGCGCGCCCAGCGCGGTGAAGGCCAGGAACCGGGGAACCGGGTAGCCGGTCGCGCCCGCCGCGAGGATGGCGACGGTACGACCCGCGAGGACGAACCGTGCGGTGAGCAGCACCGTGCCGCCCCGCCGCGCGAGCAACCGTGTGAACCGGTCGAACGCCGCTTCGCGGGCACCGCCGGAGGTCAACCGCATCCGTAGGCCCGGCCCCACACCGCGACCGATCAGGTAGCCCGTCACCTCGCCCAGGAACGCGCCGATCCCGGCCGCGGCGACCACGGCGAGCAGGCTCTGCTCCCCCACCGCCGACGCGACCCCGGCCGCGATGATCAACGCCTCGCTCGGCACCACCGGCAGCAGCGCGTCCACGACGGCGAGCACGAGGATCACCGCGAGCAGCCAGGGGGACGCGAGCGCGGCCTCGGTGACGAGCCGGACACTGTCCACCATATCCGTGAGGATTCCGCGCACGCGCCGCAGATACATCGGTGGAAACGCTGAGTCGACTCAGGGATCACCCCGACGGCACTGTGATCGGCGTCCGCGGTGCACGAGCGACACCCTCTGGCGCGATCGCACCGCAGACCGCGATCACGCCCGCCGGGTGCGCAGGCCCCGCCCGGAGCGCAGGTGCCGCTGCCCGTCATCGGCGGCGACCCGGCCGCGCTACTCCGGGGCTGGGCCAGCCGACTCGGTCGAAGTGGATGCGTCGGATCGTTGCTGGTGGAGACGAGGGGAATCGAACCCCTAACCCCTGCCTTGCAAAGGCAGTGCTCTGCCAATTGAGCTACGTCCCCATGCTGAGCAGGACGGTACCCGCCCTACCGCAGCGGGTGGGTGTGGGGCCTCAGCGAGTGGTGGCCTCGTGCCACAGGTCGCTTTCCGAGCGCGAGGACCGAACCTTGGAGAAGACCAGCGCGCCCGCGGCGAGGGCGACGACGACGGTGAGGAACTTCTTCATCAGGGATCACGTCCTGGTTGCGGCGGGGCTGAGATGCTGTGGGGTGGGCCTAGGTGGATTTGAACCACCGACCTCGTCGTTATCAGCGACGCGCTCTAACCAACTGAGCTATAGGCCCCTGCGGCGGAGACGAGGTTACCCCAGCGTCTCCGCGCATCCCCGGGAGGGTCAGTCGCGCTCGGACAGCGTGACCTCGATGCCTCCGACCAGGTCGGCGGACACGTTGTAGACGAACGCCGCGATCGTGACGGCGACGGCGAACAGCAGGCTGTTGACGGCCCCGATGACGGCCGCGAAACCGAACACCCGTCCGGCACTGATCAGCGGGGCGCCCGACTGCGCCTGCCCGGAGACGAGGTCGGCGTAGGTGCCGTTGAGGCGGTCCCACACCCCGATGCCGTCGAGCACGCCGTAGAGCACGCCCACGGCGACCAACCAGACGAAGAACAGCACCACGGAGAGCACCAGAGCCAACTTGAGTGCCGACCACGGGTCGAGGCGGCGCAGCTGCAGCGCGGCCTGCCGCGGCTGGCGGTGGCGGACCGCACGCACCGACGACCAGCCCCCGGACTCCGACACGGTCTGCGCGCCCTCGTCCGGCGAACGGCGCTCCGGCTCCAGGAAGGCCGTGGGGCCCTCGCTGAGCAGCCCGCCCATCGGAGCAGGCGGGCGCGGCTCGCGCCGCTCGGGCGCGTCCCGGCCGGGCACCCGGCTCCACGGAGGTGGGGCGTCGGCGGCGGGTCCGGGCCCAGGTACCGGGCCGGGCGCGGGCGCCGGGCCGCCGCCCCAGGCCGAGGGACGGTGACTGTGCGCCGTGGCCGCCTCCGGTACCGCAGGCTCGTCGGGGAGCGCTGCGACCGGCACCGCACCGTTCGAGGCCGCGTGGTTGGGCCCGTCTGTGCTCGATCCGACCGGGTTCGGCCCGGCCGGGCCTGCCGCAGGCCCCGCCCTGTTGGGTCCCGGACGCTGCGAGGCCCCGGTGGCGGGCCGCATCTGCGCCGTAGGAGGGTCCGACGGACGAGGCCCCAGGCCCCCGGGCGCCTGCGCCGCGGACTCGTTCGCCGCACCGTTCGACGGGCCAGACGCCGGGTCGGCGCCGCCCCCCACAGCGACCCCGGACGACGGTTCGCCGGTGGACACCGTGACCTGGTGGTCCGGCTGCTCGTCCGGCGAGCTGCTCTTCTCCGTCACGTCCACTCCTCGCTCACGCTCGTCGCGGCCGTGCCCGGCCGTGCTGCGCCGAATGGTGACCTCGCCGGCTCGATCACACCCACTCCTGGCTCGTTGATGGTGACAGTCAGCTGGTGAGCTCGGGGTCGTCGGCGTCGTCCTCGGCGTTGCGGGCGACGGCCAGCAGCGTGGAGTTCTCCCCGAGGTTCATCAGGCGGACCCCCTTCGTCTGCCGGCCTGCCTTGCGGACCTGCCGGGCCAGTGTCCGGATCACCCCTCCGGTAGAGGTGATCGCGTACAGCTCGTCGTCGATCCCGACGATGAGAGCACCCACCAGCGTGCCACGACGGCGGTCGTACTGAAGCGTCAGCACGCCCTTCCCGCCGCGACCCTGCACCGGGTAGTCCTCGATGGGTGTGCGCTTGGCGTACCCGCCCGCCGTGGCGACCAGCAGGAACGTGTTCTCGTGCACCACGCCGAGGGACAGCAGCCGGTCGCCGGAGTTGAACCGCATGCCCAGCACGCCGGACGTGGCGCGGCCCATCGGGCGCAGCACCTCGTCGCTCGCGGTGAACCGGATGGACTGGCCCTCCGCGGACACGAGCAGCAGGTCGTCCTCGGCCGAGCACAGCACCGCGCCGACCAGCTCGTCGTCCTCGCGGAGGTTGACGCCGATCAGGCCGCCGGTGCGCGGGGAGTCGAAGTCGGTGAGCTTCGACTTCTTCACCAGGCCCGTGCGGGTGGCCAGCACCAGGTACGGCGACACCTGGTAGTCCTTGATCTGCATGACCTGGGCGATGTGCTCGTCGGGCTGGAACGCGAGCAGGTTGGCCACGTGCTGGCCACGGGCGCTGCGGTTGGCCTCGGGCAGCTCGTAGCCCTTGAGCCGGTAGACCCGCCCCTTGGTGGTGAAGAACAGCATCCAGTCGTGCGTGGAGCAGACGAAGAAGTGGGCGACGATGTCGTCCTGCTTGAGCGCCGCGCCCTGCACGCCCTTGCCGCCGCGCTTCTGCGCCCGGTACAGGTCGGTCTTGGTGCGCTTCGCGTAGCCGGTCTGGGTGATCGTGACGACGATGTCCTCGACGGCGATGAGGTCCTCGTTGGTGACGTCGCCGTCGTCGGCCACGAACCGCGTACGCCGCTCGTCGCCGTGGCGCTCGACGATCTCGGTGAGCTCGTCGCGCACGATCTGGCGCTGGCGCTCGGGCCGGTCGAGGATGTCGTGGAGGTCGGCGATGGTGCGCTCGATCTCGGCCAGCTCGTCGATGATCTTCTGGCGCTCCAGCGCGGCGAGGCGCCGCAGCTGCATGTCCAGGATGGCCTGCGCCTGCACGTCGTCGACGTCGAGCAGCTCCATGAGGCCCGTGCGCGCGACGTCGACGGTCTCCGACGCCCGGATCAGGGCGATGACCTCGTCGAGCGCATCGAGCGCCTTGACGTAGCCACGCAGGATGTGGGCCCGCTCCTCGGCCTTGCGCAGCCGGTAGCGGGTGCGCCGGACGATGACCTCGATCTGGTGGCGGATGTAGTGGCGCACCACCTGGTCCAGGCGGAGCGTGCGCGGCACGCCGTCGACGATGGAGAGCATGTTGACGCCGAAACCGTACTGCAGCTGGGTGTGCTTGTAGAGGTTGTTGAGCACGACCTTCGCCACGGCGTCTCGGCGCAGCGTGATGACGATGCGCATGCCGATGCGGTCCGACGACTCGTCGTTGATCTCGGCGATGCCCGCGATCTTGCCGTCGCGGTGCTGGCCCGCGATCGACTCGATGAGGTTGTCCGGGTTGACCTGGTAGGGCAGCTCGGTGACGACGAGGATGGTGCGCCCCTTGGCGTCCTCCTCCACCTCGACGACGGCCCGCATCCGCACGGAGCCGCGACCCGTGCGGTAGGCGGACTCGATGCCGTCGCGGCCGACGATGAGGCCGGAGGTGGGGAAGTCCGGACCCTTGATGCGCTCCATGAGCGCGGCGAGCGTGTCCTCGTCGCTCGCCTCCCAGTTATCCAGCGCCCACACGACGCCTGCGCCGACCTCGCGCAGGTTGTGCGGCGGGATGTTGGTGGCCATGCCGACCGCGATGCCGGAGCTGCCGTTGATCAGCAGGTTGGGGACGCGCGCAGGCAGGACGTCGGGCTCCTGCGCCTTGCCGTCGTAGTTGTCGGAGAAGGGGACGGTGTCCTCTTCGATGTCCTGCAGCATCGCCATCGCCAGCGGCGAGAGGCGGCACTCGGTGTACCTCATCGCCGCGGCCGGGTCGTTGCCGCGGGAGCCGAAGTTGCCCTGGCCGTCGATCAGCGGGTAGCGCATGGACCAGGGCTGGGCCAGCCGCACGAGCGCGTCGTAGATGGAGCTGTCGCCGTGGGGGTGGTAGTTGCCCATCACTTCGCCGACGACGCGCGCGCACTTGACGTAACTGCGGTCGGGGCGGAAGTTGTTCTCCCCCATCGAGTACAGGACGCGCCGGTGCACCGGCTTGAGCCCGTCCTCCACCAGCGGCAGCGCCCGGCCGACGATGACGCTCATCGCGTAGTCGATGTAGGAGTTCTGCATCTCGACCTGGATGTCGATCGGTTCGGTCCGATCGCCACCCGTGGGCGGAGGCATGTCGGTGGTGGTCATGGTTAGTCGTCTCCTCGTCCGCTGCCGCCGCACGAGGGGCAGACATGGCGCTTGTCAGCGGGGTTCCTGCCCGAGCCGTTGTACACGGGGCACTGCTTCAGCGACCCAGACATCGAGGAACCTGACGCCCTTGGCGTTGCGGGTGATGAACGACCGG
>JAKDLE010001039.1 GCA_030453005.1 Pseudonocardia sp.
CCATGGCGGCGCTGCTCGGCGGCGGTCCCGCGGCCGTCGTCACGGTCGCGTCGGTCGGGGGGTGCGCGGCCCTCGGCGCGGCGGCGGGTGCGGTCCCGGCGCTGCGGCGGGCGAGCGTCACGGTGCTGGTCTGCGCGGCGGCGGTCGCCGCGGTGGCGCTCGCCGTCGCCGTCGGGCTGCTGGCCGTGCTGCTCACGCTCGGACGGCTGCCCGTCGGTGCGGAGGTCGCGCTGGGTACGCCGATCCTGGTCGGCGTCGTGGTCGCGGCGGCGCTGGCCCTCCCGCTGGTGCGGCGTGCGATGCGGGCGGCCCGTGCCGCGGTGCACGGCAGGCGCCGCTCGCCCGACGAACTGCTCGCCGCGTTCGCCGAGGAGGCCGGGCACGCCACCGCGGAGGACGAGCTGCTGCGCAGGCTCGCCGAGTCGCTACGCCGCGAGCACCGCCTCGCCCGGGTGGAGATCTGGTCGGCGGCCGACCCCGCCGCGACAGGGCCGGACGAGCTGCACCGCGCGCTCGTCGTGCCCGCGGATCCCGGTGCTCCCGATCCTGTTCCGCTCGATCCGGCTGAGCTGGCACTGCTCGCGCGCAGCGGCGTGGCCTGGCCGGGCCGGGCTGGGCGCGGCTGTGGCTGCCCCGCCTGCTCGACGGCCGCCCGCCGGAATCCCAGCTGCGACTGGCGCCCGCGGTGCACGGCGGACGGGTCCTCGCACTGCTGGTCGTGGAGCGCGCGGCCGACGCCGACGCGTTCACCGGAGCCGACGAACGCGCGCTCGGCGAGGTGGCGCGACGGCTCGCGATCGTGCTGCGCAACCGGGCGCTGGACGAGGCACTGGCCGTCACGCTGGCCGACCTGCGCCGCGCCAACACCGATCTGCAGGCCTCCCGCACGCGTCTGGTCAGTGCGGCCGACGCCGAGCGCAGGCGTATCGAACGCGACCTGCACGACGGCGCGCAGCAGCACCTCGTCGCGATCGCGGTGGGGCTGCGGCTCGTTCGCGACGGCGCGCGGGACGCGGGCAACGAGGCCGACGTGGAGCTGCTCGATGAGCTCGACTGCGGGGTGCGCGAGTCGATCGGGGCCCTGCGCGACCTGGCCCACGGGATCTACCCGCCGCTGCTGCGCGACTCCGGGCTCGGGGACGCCCTGCGTGCCGCCGCCGCGCGGAGTCCGCAGCCGGTGCAGGTGCGGGCCTCCGACGTCGGGCGCCACCCCGAGCCGGTGGAGGCTGCGGTCTACTTCTGCTGCCTGGAGGCGCTGCAGAACGCCGCGAAGCACGCCGGTGAGGCGACCGTCGTGCTGACGGTGCGTCGGTGCGACGGCCGGCTCACCTTCGACGTCGCCGACACCGGGCCGGGTTTCGACACCGGGGCCGTCGCGGCCGGGGCGGGCCTGCAGAACATGGCCGACCGCATCGGTGCCGTCGGGGGCTCGGTGCGTTGGAGCTCGGCTCCGGGGCAGGGCACGACCGTCACCGGAGCGGTGCCCCTCGGCGTCCCGGCGGTGCCGTGAACCCGGCGGCGGTGCGCGCCGTCGCC
>JAKDLE010001040.1 GCA_030453005.1 Pseudonocardia sp.
TGATCAACCAGGTCCTACATCGCCCCTGGTGACACGCTCCTTAGCGGCACCCCAACTCCAAGTGCGCGCGGAGCTGGTTCGCCAGCCCGACCCGGTGGGTGATCAGATCCTTGCGGGCTCGGACCGCGGAGCGCAGCTGGACCGTGGCCGTGGTGTCGGGGATCAGGGGGCGTAGTCGGGCGCGGTCGGTGCGCAGGGTGTCGGCCAGGACGAAGGCGTCGAATCGGTCGTCCTTGTTCCCCGCTGATCCGTAGCGGCCGCGCAGACTGTGGACCTGGTTGGGGCTGATCACCACGACGGTCAGGCCGGCGGCGAGCAGGGCGTCGACGACCTGGCCGTCACCGCGTTCGATCGCGACCTCGGTGACACCGGCGCGGCGCAGCCGTCCGACGAGCTCGCGGAGTCCGGCGCCGCCGGCGTCGACGAGGTACTGCTCGATGACGGTGCCCTTGTCGTTCACGACGGCGACGGCGTGATCTGCGGTGGCCCAGTCCAGGCCGGCAGTGAGCCCGCCCGGCGGGACCTCCGGCAGCACTGTGGCTGGCTGGTGGGTGGGGGAGTGCGGCATGTCGTCCTCCGGTGATCGAGGTCGCACCCGCCGGCCGGGGGGTCTGGGTCGCGGCTCCCGCATCGCTCACTGTTCGGCGCTCGTAGTTGGCGCTCAGCCCTTGTCGACGGTCCGCGCGACCCAGGTGACCACCAGGTCCCGCATTTCTAAGGGCGGACGTCGACGTTCGCGTCGGCTTAACAGGGCGGTGACCGGTGGCACCTCGGGTGCATCGACAGCCATGACGACCGCCGACACCGCTCAAGGGTGGACCAGTGGGCTTACCACGGCCTGACTCCCGGTCAAGGGCGCTCGCTGCGCTCGCGTCGCACGCGACGGCGCAAGCGCCGCCCTTGACCGTGAGCCTCCACGGCCGTGGTTGGTCGCCTTACGGCGGCGGGGGAAACAACTCCCCGCCGCCCCAAGGGGGACGGGCCGACAGGCCCACGCCGCAGCCCGGAGGCCACCGTGCAGACGACCGACCATCACGACCACGATCCCGACCCAGCGCGGGCGGTTCGTCGACCCCGATGCGCTGATCTGCCCGGGATGCGCGGAGCCGGTGCGCTGCGCTCCGCCCGCGTGGTGAGCGGTCCGGGTCGGGCTGCCGGGTGCCGCAGTTCTCCCACCACGACGCCACCGCGCTGTGCCGCACGGCCGCGGGCGCGGTGGCCGAGCCGGTCGAGGCCGCGTGATGAGCACCGCGACGAGCACCGGGCCGACGAGCCGCGCGGCGGGGACCTCGATCACCGAGCGTCTGGTGGGTGCGCTCACCACCACGTGGGCCGCCATCCAGGCCCGGCACGCCGATGTTCCGGACGTGGTGCTCACCCCTCGGGTCGGGCACCCTCGGCGCGCGCCGCGGGGAGGTCACCTGGGGCCACTTCGCCGCCGGCCGCTGGCACCTGACACCACAGCGGGCGAGCACGTCGTCACCGCTGACGACGTCAACCAGCACCAGGACGACGACGAGCACCAAGACGAC
>JAKDLE010001041.1 GCA_030453005.1 Pseudonocardia sp.
GGTTCGGGCCGCGCTCGAAGCGCAGCCGAGGACACCCCTGAACTCCGTCGTCGAGGCCTGACGGGGACATCCCGACATCCGCCAGTCGCTGTTCGGGAACTTCTGTCGCTCTTCGCGCCGGGCGTCGGCCTGGCGGCACCCGGTGACGAACGAACCGGGAGCGGACCGGCGCCCGATGCGCCCAGAAAGTTGACGGCGGTGCCCGCGGCCCAGAGTGGGACCTGACGACCAGGTACCGACCTGGTACCGGACGCTTACCGATGAGGTACCGATCAGGTACCGCGCCAAGTTTCTGCTGCTTATGGGCATGGCCGCGGAGGGAGTGCCGCCAGGCGCGGACCACCGCCCGGGGCGGCCGGACCTCACGATGCAGCCGCTCCGACTCGGACGCGGTAAGAGATCGGTACCTCTGCGGTATGTGATCGGAAACGGTTCGGTACCACCCGTTGTGGCGTCCTTTCCTCGCTGATGACCGAGCGAGACGAGGAGCGACGGATGCAGGACAGGAACACGATCCCGAGGGCCGCTTTCGGCCCGACCGACATGCCGCTCGACGCCGCGCGCTCGGCGTTCGGGTGGCTGGTGACCGGGCCCGAGCCGCTGTCGGTGGACGGGCGCGGGTTCGTCGGGCTGCCCGACCGGGCGGTGCCGCTGAACGAGGTGCGGGCGCGGTTGCTGCGCCGCCGCTGCCCGCAGCCGGTGCGCGACGCGGTGTGGGCCCACCTCGTCCGGCGGTCCCGGACGGCGCAGCCGGGAGCCCAGGCGGGGGCGTGGACGGTCGGGTGCGTCGGGGTCGCGCTGCCCGCGCTCACCGGCATCGCCGCCACGCTCACCGCCCGCTTCGTCGGCGACCCCCGCGACATCCACGCCGCGGTCCTGACCGGGTTCCTCGCCGAGCTGCCGGTGATCGACCTCGCCCGGCCGCGGATCATGCTGCGGCTGCGGTGGGCGGCCTACCGGGCCGGGCACACCTGCCTGCGGGAGGCGCTCGACGCGCCGGTCCCGTCCGCGCGGGCGTTCGGTTCCACCGCCCCGCCCGTCCCGGCCGGGCACCCGGACCTGGTGATGGCCCGCGCGGTCTCCGCGGGCGTCATCACCGCGGTCGAGGCCGAGCTGATCGGCAGCACCCGGCTGGAGGAGGTGTCGCTGGCCGAGGCCGCAACCCGGCTCGGCACCGGCTACGAGGCGGCGAAGAAGGCCCGCCAGCGGGCCGAGCAACGACTCGTCGCGTTCGTCCGTGAGCAGTGCTCCGAGCCCGACGACGACCGGATCGAGCTCGACGTCCTGAACGCCGTCGACGCCTCCCGCCGGGCACGCAGGGTGACCGTCGAGGTGGTGTCGGGGACGCATCGGCGCTGGGTCCGCCGCCGGATGTCCCCGCAGGCGCCGCACGGCGGAGTTCAGGGTCGCGGCGGGGACCAGCCCGCCGACGCCCCGGTCCCGCACGGCCGGACACCCGAGGACCGCAGCCACACCGAGCGGACGCAGCCCCCGGAGTCCGTGTCGACCCCGGTTCCCCGGGTGGTCGACGC
>JAKDLE010000123.1 GCA_030453005.1 Pseudonocardia sp.
CGACGTGGTGTCCGGCGTGGTGGTGGGCGAGGTGGAGCTGCACGCCCACGGCGCGACGTCCGCCAACACCTGAGCACCTGTTCATACTTGCAATCGGTTCCGTCGCCGTCGTAGGTTGTCGGCGACCTCATCGTCGGATCCGGGAGCCCGCATGCACATCGCCGAGGGCTACCTGCCCCCGTTGCACGCCGCCGCGTGGACCGTCGTCGCCGCACCGTTCGTGGTGCACGGCGCACGCGCCGTGGTCCGGCAGGTCCGTGCCGACCCGGACTCGAAGCTGCTGCTCGGTGCGGCGGGTGCGTTCAGTTTCGTGCTGTCCGCGCTGAAGATCCCCTCGGTCACCGGGTCGAGCTCGCACCCCACCGGCGTGGGGCTCGGCGCGATCCTGTTCCGGCCGCCGGTGATGGCACTGCTGGGCACGATCGTGCTCACGTTCCAGGCCCTGCTGCTCGCCCATGGCGGGATCACCACGCTCGGTGCGAACGCGTTCTCGATGGCGGTCGTCGGGCCGTGGACGGCGTACGGGGTGTTCGTGCTGGTCCGCGCGCTCGGCGGGGGCCTGTCGGTCGGGGTGTTCCTGGCGGCGGCGCTCGCGAACCTCGCCACCTACTCGACCACGTCGGTGCAGTTGGCGCTCGCCTACCCGGACGCGGCGTCCGGGGTGCTCGGCGCGATCGTCAAGTTCGGGTCGATCTTCGCCATCACCCAGATCCCGCTCGCGGTCAGCGAGGGGCTGCTCACCGTGCTCGTCGTGCGGCTGCTCCGCCAGGTCAGCCTCCCCGAGCTCACCCGCCTCGGTGTGTTCCGGCGGCCGGCCGTCTCCGTGAAGGAGGCCTGAGGTGTCGCGTTTCTCGTTGGTCAACTGGCTGCTGGTGCTCGCCGTCGTCGTGCTCGCGGCGGTACCGCTGGTGTTCGTCGACAGCGAGACCGGGTTCGGCGGCGCCGACGGTCTGGCGGCCGAGCGGATCGAGGCCGAGAACCCCGGCTTCGCACCGTGGGCCACGCCGGTCTTCGAGCCCGGGTCGGAGACGGCCTCCGGGCTGTTCGCGCTGCAGGCGGCGGTCGGGGCCGGGTTCCTCGGCTACTTCTTCGGCGCGGCCCGCACCCGACGCAGGCTGACCCGACACGCACTCGGGCCCGACGACCCGGCCTGATGCAGTCGCTCGACACCCTCGCCCACACCAACCCCTGGCGCAGGCGGCATCCGGCGGAGAAGGCGGTGCTCGCCTTCGGGCTGCTCGGCTGCGCGGTGGCGCTGCCGCCGTGGCCGGGTGCGCTGCTCGTCGGAGCGGTCGCGCTCGCCGCCCTGCTCGGGCCGGTGGGGCTGGTCCCGGCGGCGCTGTGGCGGGCGATGCGTGCGCCGCTGGTGTTCGTCGCGGTCGGGTCGCTGCCGCTGCTGGTGGCGGTCGGCGGAGACCCGCTGGTCCGCTTCGCCCCGGAGGGGCTCGGCCCGGCCGCCGGTCTCGCCGGGCGGGCCGTCGCCGCCCTGCTGTGCCTGATCCTGTTCGCCGTCACCACGCCGCTGTCGGACACGCTGCCGCGGCTGGAACGGGTCGGGGTGCCGCCCGCCGTCGTCGAGGTGGCCGCGTTGGTCTACCGCCTGCTGTTCCTGCTGCTCGCGACGGCGTCGACCGTGCGCGAGGCGCAGGCGCGGCGGCTGGGCTTCCGCACCTGGGCCACCACCTACCGCTGCGTCGCCGCGCAGGCGGGGGCGATCTTCGTCGGCGCGTTCGACCGGGCTCGGCGCCTGGAGCAGGGGCTCGCCCTGCGCGGCTACACCGGCTCGCTGCGGGTGCAGGTGCCGTCGCGACCGGTGTCCCCGGCGTTCCTCGCCTGCTCGGTGGGGCTGGTCGGGGCGGTCGTCGGGTGTGCGACGGTGCTCGGGTGACGCCCGTCCTCGCCGCCCGCGGCGTGTCCTTCTCCTACGAGCCCGGACGCCCGGTGCTCGACGACGCCGACCTCGCCCTGCACGCCGGGCGCCGCGTCGCCGTGCTCGGCCCGAACGGCGGGGGCAAGACGACCCTGTTCCGGCTGCTCGCCGGAGCGCTCGTCCCGTCCGCGGGGGAGGTGCTGCTCGACGGCGTCCCCGTCGTGCGGACCCGCCGTGGGCTCACGGCGCTGCGGTCGCAGGTACAGCTCGTGCTGCAGGACCCGGACGACCAGCTGTTCTCCGCGAGCGTCGGGCAGGACGTCTCCTTCGGACCGGTGAACCTGGGGCTCCCGGCCGCGGCGGTACAGGCCCGCGTCGACGGCGCCCTGCACGCGCTCGGCATCGCCGACCTCGCCGACCGGCCGACCCATCTGCTGTCGTTCGGGCAGAAGAAGCGGGTGGCCGTCGCGGGTGCCGTGGCCATGGCGCCGCGGCTGCTCGTGCTCGACGAGCCCACCGCGGGCCTCGACCCGGCCGGGGTCGAGGAGCTGCTGCTCACGCTGGCCGCACTGCACGCGGACGGCACCACGCCCGTGCTGTCCACCCACGACGTCGACCTCGCCCACCGGTGGGCCGACGAGGTGGCCGTCGTCGCGCAGCGCCGGGTCGTCGCCGGTCCGGCCGAGGACATCCTCGGCGACGCCGCCCTGCTGCGTGCCGCGCGCCTCGGTCCGGCCTGGGCTCCCGCCGTGCACCGCCTGCTGCGACACGGCGGTGTCGACGCCCGGCCCCGCACGGCGGCCGATCTGCACGACCTGCTCCCCACACCGGTGGGATGCGACACTCCGGGACCGCCCGGGTCGACAGGCACCGTCGCCCCGTGAGTGGCACCATGGCGGACGGCGGTCACGTGGTTCTCCAGGCCACGGCTGTATCGGCACCGCCGGTGAGTGGCGCTCCCGGGCGCAGGCGAGGAGATACCGTGGCCGACCCGCAGCATGCGGCGAACCCGGTCCTGATCACGGACGCGGTGATGTCCTACGAGGAGGGGCTCGCCGCGCGCAAGCACCGCTACAAGATCATGATGGGTCTGCGGATCCCGCTCATGATCCTGGCTGCGGTGTTCTACTCCGTGCCGTGGCTCGCGGTCACCCTGCTCGTGCTCTCCATCCCGCTGCCGTGGATGGCCGTGCTGATCGCCAACGACCGGCGCCCGAAGAAGCGCGAGGAGACGAACCGCTACCGGCCCGACCGCAAGCAGATCGAACGCCGCGAACACCCCGTCATCGACGGCTGACAGGTCGGGGTCCGAGGGTCAGTGCGGCGCAGCGGGCCGTGCCCCGAAGGCGGACACGGCATCGGCCGCGGCCGCGCAGCCTGCGCGGAGCGCCTCCTCCGGGCTCGCCCCGCGCAGCCACACCCCAGCAGACCCGCGTCGAATGCGTCGCCTGCGCCGGTGGGATCGACGACCGTGATCGACCGCGGCAGGAGTCCGGCCTCTCCCTCGCGACCCACCCAGCGTGCGCGCCGCGGTCCGTCCGTGACGGCGACCGCGTCGACCGTGTCCAGCAGACCCCGTCGCCGATCCGCCCAGTGCCGATCCGCCCAGTGCCGATCCGCCCAGTGCCGATCCGCCCAGTGCTGCGAGCTCGTCGGCGTTGGGCAGCAGCAGGTCCACACCGCGCACCCACCCCCGGAACCCGGGGGTGAGCGCGGGCGCCGCCTGCGGGCGACCGAGGTGCTCAGCCCCGCCGCGCGTGCCGCGTCCAGTGCGGCGAGCCCGGCGGCCCGCGACGAGGGGTCCAGCAGCACGTAGCCCGAGAGGTGCAGGTGCTCGGCGCCGTCGAAGTCGGGCAGGTCGGCCGGGGTGAGACGGGCCGCGGCCCCGCGGTCGGAGAGCATCGTGCGGTCGCCGTCGAGCAGCACCACGACCGTGCACGTCGGCTCCCCGGGGTCGACGGCCAGCGCGGTCGTCACCCCGGCGGCACGCAGCCCGGCTGCGGCGGCGCGCCCGGCGGCGTCGTCGCCGACCCGGCCCACCAGCGTGACCCGGGCGCCCAGGTGCGCGATCCAGGCCGCGGTGTTCGCCCCCGCCCCACCCGCGTCCTCGGAGATCATCACCTCGGAAGGTGAACCGACGATCCTGACGGGGAGTGCTGCCGAGCCGGTGATCACGCACACGAGCACCTCCGCGCCGTCTTGTCCGGCCCTCACGCGTGGCCGTCCGAGGCCCTGATGCGTGTCGCATGCCGTAGCGCGCCGTGCTGATCCGGGCGGGCACGTCCGCGCCGGGAACAGCCGGGGGCCGACGGCGCCGACCTGCACGTCGACGGCCACGACGACCCGCACCGGCCCGTCGACGCTCACCGGCTCAGCTCCACCGCGACCCGCGCGGCCAGCTCGGCGTTGGCCCGCACCAGTGCGAGGTTGGTGCGCAGGCTCGCACCGCCGCTGCGGGTGTGGAAGAACTCCAGCAGTGCAGGCGTGACGTCCTTGCCGGTCACGCCTGCTCGGGTGAGCTCGGCGAGGCCCCCGGCGAGCAGACGGTCGTGCAGGGCGGCGTCGAGCTCGTCGTCGACGGGGACGGGCTGCGCGAGCACGGCCCCCGTGCCCGGCGCGAGCGCGCGGTGGGCCCGCCACACCGCGGCCGCGTCGGTGGCGGTGTCGACGCGCCACGGCACGGGACGGCCGGAGTCGCGCCGGTAGAAGCCGGGGAAGGCGTCGGTGCCGTACCCGAGCACCGGCACGGACTCGGTCTCCAGCACCTCCAGCGTGGCGGCGACGTCGAGGATCGACTTCACCCCGGAGCAGACGACCAGCACGCCGGTGCGGGCGAGCGCAGCGAGGTCGGCGGAGACGTCCCAGGTGTCCCGCGCCCCGCGGTGCACCCCGCCGAGGCCGCCGGTGGCGAACACCTGCACGCCCGCCGCGGCCGCCAGTGCGGACGTGGCGGCCACCGTGGTGGCGCCGTCGCGCCCCAGCCCGACGGCCGCGCCGAGGTCGCGGACCGAGACCTTGACGAGGTCGCCGCCACACACCCGGTCCAGCTCGGCGGGGGACAGACCCACCCGCGGCACCCCGTCGAGTACGGCCACGGTGGCCGGGACGGCGCCGTGGGCCCGCACGGCGTCCTCCAGCTCGTCGGCGGCCGTCCGGTTCTGCGGAGCGGGCAGGCCGTGGGCGAGCAGAGTGCTCTCCAGAGCCACGACGGCGCGGCCCCGGGAGAGCGCGTCCCGTACTTCAGGGGACGGCAGGGCGACGGAATGCGACACGTGCGGCATCATGGACGACATGGCGACCCAGGTTCTGCCCGACGTCGAGACCCGCCCGGAGGGCACCGACAGCACGGGCACCGACGAGCCCAAGATGTTCCACTACGTGAAGAAGAACAAGATCGCGGAGAGTGCGGTGCTGGGCAACATGGTCCAGGCCCTGTGCGGCGAGACGTTCCCGGTCACGCGGTCCCCCAAGCCCGGCTCCCCGGTGTGCCCGGACTGCAAGAAGATCTTCGAGGGCCTCAAGCCCGGGGGAGACGGCTGACTCCCGCGGTGTCACGCAGTGGGGCCGTGCGCGGCTGGGTCTACAACCGCGCCATCACGGGCCTGACCACCGGGTGGTACCGCGCCGTACTCGACCGGCTGCCCACCGGGGCACGTGTGCTCGACGTCGGCATCGGCACCGGCGCGGCGCTCGGACGCAACGCCGACCGGGTCCGTGAGCTGGGCCTGAAGGTCACCGGTCTGGACATCGACCGCGACTACCACGAACGCTGCGTCGCGGAGGTCGAACGCTCGGGGCTCGCCGGGTACGTCACCCCACGGCTGGAGTCGGTGTACGACCACCGGGGTGGGCCCTACGACGCCGTCTACTTCAGCGCGAGCCTGATGCTGCTGCCCGACCCGGTGGCCGCGCTGCGCCACGTCACCGACCGGCTCGCGGTCGACGGCCGGGTGTTCTGCACCCAGACCTTCCACCACCGGCGCTCGCCGGTCCGGGAACGGCTCAAGCCGCTGCTCCGCCACGTCGTCACGATCGACTTCGGCCGCGTCACCTACGAGGACGAGTTCCGCCGCGTCGTCGACGCGGCCGGGCTGCAGCTGCGGGAGCTCGTCACCCTCGGCGCCACCCGCACCTCGTCCTACCGCCTCGCCGTCGCCGCCCCGTACCGCGCCGCCGCCTGAGCGGTTTCGACCTCCGGATTGGGCCTGCGGCGCTACGGACTCGGCGTCCAGGAGCGGTCTCGGCCGGCGAACCCGAGGAGTCGGTCGAGGGGGAGGGCGTCGGGCGGGACGGGCACGACCGGGCCGTAGAGGCCCTCTCGGCCTGCCTCCTGCCCGGGTTCGGGCATCGCCGCGGCGAAGCCCCAGGCACGCCGCCACGTCGGCGGGATCGGCGTGGAACGACTGGCCAGTGGCGCGCGCCAGGTCCCAGCCGCGCAGCACGAGCTCGTCGAGGGCCACCACACCCATCACCATCGCCCTCCCAGGCCTCGGGTGTGCCCCACGCGGTGACCAGCTCGTCGAGACGCTCGTGGAGCCGGCTGCGCCACCCGGCAGGCAGGTCGAACCCGGATGCGCTGTCCGGGGCGGCGCCCTTGGTGGCCGCGGCGGTGAACGCGGCGGTCAGCCCGATCACGTGGCGGAGCAGGTCGGTGACCGACCAGCCCTCGCACGGCGTCGGCGCGTCGAGTCGGTCGTCGTCCACGCCGTGGACTACGCGCTGCATCTGGGCAGCGGCGGAGGCGAGGCCGTGCATGCCGGGTATCGGGGCTCCCAGTTCGTCCGGCCCGCGTCAGCGGCTCGAGCGGGTAGACGTCCGGGCCGGGCAGATCTCATCGACCCAGGCAGCTCGGTGTGCGCGGAACCGGCCTCGCGGGCAGGCTGGCGGCGCTACGGTGCGGTGCGTGCGACGCATTCGGGTTGTGGTGGTGGCCGCGGTGCTCTCGGCGTCTGTGGCGGGATGCGGGGGGCTGTCGTTCGGGGAGCCGGCCGGGCCGGAGCCGTTCGTGGGGATCGAGCTGCCGCCCCGGCCGCGGGACGTGCCGGTGCGCGACGTGGATCCGTGTGACCTGTTGACCGAGGCGCAGCGGGCGGAGATCGGGCTGGAGTCGCCGCCGCTGTTCTCCCCCGCCGACGGATCGGTGCTGTTCGAGGGGCCGGAGCCGCTGTGCGGCTCGATCGCCAACGATCCGCGGGCCTTCGGCGTCACCGTCGCGACTCCGTACGACGGGTTGGGGGTCTCCGCCTTGACGGGGCGGCCTGTGCGTCCGGAGTTGACGGTCATCGATGTGCAGGGGTTTCCCGCGGTCTTGGCGCGGCCGGGGTTCGACCCATTGTTCTGCCAGGTGTTGGTCGATGTCGCGCCGGGGGCGGCGGTGTCGGTGAACTTCCGCGACGGCGGGCGACGCAACATCCCGCAGGACGATCTGTGCGAGGGCGCGGTGCAGGTGGCGAACGCGGCGATGACGACCCTGCTGTCGCTGCCCTGAGCGGTACGAGTTCCTCGAAACGGCCACGGTGGCCGGGGTCGGGTCCGTAGCGGTCCGCGCGTCCGCCCGATCCGGAGGAGCG
>JAKDLE010001042.1 GCA_030453005.1 Pseudonocardia sp.
CGCGAGGTAGCGGCTGTGGAAGGTGCGCTCACTCATACGTACTGATCCACAACGGTAGGAGGTGTGCATGCTGCTCCCCGCCGTCGCGGACCTCGCGTGATGGTCGATGTCGTGTCGGCGCTGCTGGCCGGCCTGCCGGCGACCGAGCCCGCGGCGACCGCCGAGCCGCACTGGCTGGGGGAGACGGGACGCGAGGTCTGGCTCGCACTCGCGATCGGCCCCGTTCTCGGCTAGGTGTCCGGGAGCCTTGGTGTCCGGGAGCGTGGCGCGGCGGGCCACCGGGCGCCAGTTCGTCGCAGAGGGGTTCGTGGCCCTGCTCGGTGTCGGCACCGCCCTGCTCGCCTTCGCGGGTGTGCACCTGCTCGCCGGCGGCGGCATCCCGGCGGCCTTCCTGGACGGCGTGACGATGTCGCTCGCCCTGCCCGACGAGATGCGGCTGCCGATCGGGCAGGCGCTGGCCGCCTTCTCACGGCTCGCGCTGCTCGGCACCCGCACGGGCCCGCTGTCGCGGGCCTACCTCGCGTGGTTCGGACCGGTCGGGGTCGCCGCCCTCTACCACCTCGCCTACGCGGAGCGCTATGCGCTGCCCGGCTACGATCGGCCCTTCGCCGCGGCGACGCTCGCGATCTGCGCCTCGGTGGTGGTGACGACCTCGACGTCCACTCCGTCCGTGCACGGCTACGACCGCCGCAGCGCGGACGTGGACCCGGACGCGGACCCGGACGTGGACCCAGACGGGCGGCGGTCCCTGCCGTGAGCACTCCGGGCAGGCCGAAGCGGACGGGGCGCGGGCGGACGGCGACGGGGGGACGGCCGACGGCGGGGTACGGAACGGCGGAGCCGCCCGATGGCGGCGCTGCTCGCCGCAGCGGCGCCGGCCTGCTCGCGCTGCTCGTCGCAGGCACGGTCGCGGGTGTGCTCGTCGGCGTGTCGGCGGAGCCCGTGGGCGACGCTGCGCGGCGGCTCGCGCAGGGCGTCGAGGAGTTCGTCGCCGGGCTGCCCGTCCTGCTCGCGATCGTGCGGGAGGCCACCGGCCTCGGCGGCCCCGTGGCCGCAGGGGTGGTGCTGGCGGTCACCGCCTCGGCGCTGCTGGTGCACCGGGACCGGCGCCTCGCGGGGCGCGTGGTCACCGCGGGGCTCGGCGCCGTCGTGATCGGCACCGCGGTGTCCGCCGCCGTCGCCGCGTTCGCCCCGCGCGCGACCGGTGTCCCCGACGGCCACGCACTGGCGTCGACGGTGGCCTACGGGCTGCTGCTGCTCGTCGTGGCCCCGGCCATGGCGCCCGGGTGGCGGCGCGCCGCCGCGGCGGCGACGGTGGCGCTCGTCGTCGCCGTCGGCCTCACCCGCCTCGCGCTCGGCGGGCTGCCCAGCGAGGTCCTCATGGGATGGCTGCTCGGATGCGCTGGGCGGCCGTCACCGTCTCGGCGTTCGGCTACCGGGGCCGCCTCGACCTGTCCGCCCCGCGCCGGGCGCGACGCCCCGTCCAGCCGCGCCCCCGACGCCGCAACGGGCGTGGCGAGCCACCGCGTTC
>JAKDLE010001043.1 GCA_030453005.1 Pseudonocardia sp.
GCCGGTGCCGGGGTGGTCCCCGGCCTCGACCTCCTGGGCCCCAACCTCGTGGGCCCCGACCTCGCCCCTGCGCGGGCGGCTGCTGATCGAGCGCCACGGTCCGTCCGGGCTCGGTGCCCGGCTCGGCCGCCCGGCTCGACCACCTCGTCCGGCAGTCGCTGGTCACGGTCCGGCCGCAGGCGGGGCGCAGCTGGTACGGCCTGCTGGAGACGCTGCGGGCGTTCGCCCGTGCCCGGCTCACCGAGCGCGGGGAGTTCGACGAGGTGCACGACCGCTGGGAGCCTGTTCGCGAACGCCTCATGCTGCTTGTTGATCTTTCTGCGGTGGCTGCGGTTTGGTTCGTTCGGCGCCCCAGCGCGGCTCGGGTGGTTGATCGGCCCGCTGACGGACGAGCTGCCGGGTCATGATCGCGGTGGTGGCCCACAGCACCATGGCCTCGTGGTGGTCGGGCCGCCGCTCGTAGTCGCGGACCAGACGGCGGTGCCGGTTCAGCCATCCGAACGTGCGTTCCACGACCCACCGGCGGGGAAGCACGACGAATCCGCTGACGTCGTCGGTGCGCTTGACGACGGTGACGGTCAGGGCCAGCACAGCCGCGGCCCAGGTGACCAGCCGCCCGGCGTACCCGCCGTCGGCCCACACCAGCGTGATCGTGGAGAACCGCTCCCGCACCAGCGCCAACAGTCGGTGCCCGCCGTCGCGGTCCTGCACGCTGGCGGCGGTGACCAGCACGGCCAGCAGCCACCCGTTGCTGTCCACCGCGATGTGCCGCTTGCGGCCCTTGATCTTCTTCCCGCCGTCGTATCCGCTGGTAGCGGCCCCGACCGTGTCCGCGGCCTTGACCGACTGGGAGTCAACGATCGCTGCGGTCGGCGACTCGGCCCGGCCCGCGCCCACCCGCAGTTGCCCACGCAGCCGGTCGACCAACCGCTGGGGCAGACCCCTGGCGGACCACCGTTCGAAGAAGGCGTACACCGCCTGCCACGGCGGGAAATCCGCCGGCAGCGCCCGCCATTCCACCCCGTAGCGGACCAGGTAGCGGATCGCGTCCACCACGACCCGCAGCCGGTGGGCCATCGGGCGTCCGCCCGGGCCCTGACGCAGATCGGCCATCACCGCCCGCGCCTGCGGGCCGAGCACCTCCCACTCCGCGTCGGTCATGTCCGAGGGATATCGGGCGACCCGATGGGCGCATCCGCACCCCGCCACCGAGCAGGGTGACACCGCGGCCGGAGCCGTGTCGGACGTGTTCTTCTCGATCGGAACGGGGTAGACAGACATCCTGAGGGCTTCTGGACGACGGGATCGTGGTGATCACCATCAGTTCAGAAGCCCTCACCCACGTCCGGCACGACACGCCGAGACCTGACCACGCTTGCCACAGGCGGACGACTCGGCCATACGAACGGTTCACCAACAGGCTCTCAGACGCTGAGCGGTGGGACACCCTCGCCGCCGCGCTCACATCGGCACAAGCGGCTGCGTTGGAGCTGCTGCTGAAGGTCCCCGACGGAGCACGAACCTCGGA
>JAKDLE010000124.1 GCA_030453005.1 Pseudonocardia sp.
ACCTGTCCACCACCGACGCCCGCGGCTTCCGCGACGACGGTTACCGCGCGCTCTGTGCCGCGGTGTGGGAGACCCGCGCGTTCGGCGACTTCTGGCAGCACTGCCTGGTCGCCGAGGGCGCGATCGACCTGGCCGTGGAACCCGCCGCGAACCCCTGGGACCTGGCCGCGCTCGTGCCGATCGTGCGGGAGGCGGGCGGCACCTGCACGTCGCTGGCCGGGGCGGCCACGTTCACCGGCGGCGACGCCCTCACGTCCAACACCGCCCTGCACACCGCCGCCCTGTCCGCGCTGGCGCCCTGACCCCGCGAGTTTGCCGATCGGCGGTCCGACTTTGCCGATCGTGCAGACCGCGGCCGGGACGGATCGGCGAACTCGGCGGGGGGATCGGCAGACTCGGCGCGTGTGACGGCAAACTCGGCGGGGGGATCGGCAAACTCGGCGGAGGGGTGGTGTGCACCGCGGACGGAGGCGGGCACCGCGCGCCGTAGCCTGAGGAGACCATGACCGACCAGATGACCAGGCCCCTCGCCTCCGGCGAGATCGCCGCACAGGCGCTGCGGCGCCGCACCTTCGCCGTGATCAGCCACCCGGACGCGGGCAAGTCGACGCTGACCGAGGCGCTGGCCCTGCACGCCGAGGTGATCGACTCCGCGGGCGCGGTCCACGGCAAGGCCGGACGCAAGGGCGTCACCTCGGACTGGATGGAGATGGAGCGCGCCCGCGGCATCTCCATCACCTCCGCGGTGCTGCAGTTCGCCTACCGCGACCACGTCATCAACCTGCTCGACACCCCCGGCCACGGCGACTTCTCCGAGGACACCTACCGCGTGCTCGCCGCCGTCGACGCCGCGGTGATGCTGCTCGACGCGTCCAAGGGCCTGGAGGCGCAGACGCTCAAGCTGTTCGACGTCTGCCGCAGCCGCGACATCCCGGTGATCACGTTCGTCAACAAGTGGGACGTGCCCGGCCGTGAGGCCCTCGAGCTGCTCGACGAGGTGGAGCAGACGATCGGGCTGCGGCCGATGCCCGTCACCTGGCCCGTCGGGATCGCCGGTGACCTGCGCGGGGTCATCGAGTGCGCCACCGGGGAGCTGAGCCGCTACGCGCGCACCGCGGGCGGGGCCACCCGCGGGGCGGTGGAGGTGCTCGACCCCGACCGCGCGGCCGCCGAGGAGCCGCTCTACGCCGAGACCGTCACCGACGAGCTGGCGCTGCTGCGCGAGATCGGTGCCGAGTTCGAGGAGGCCGAGTACCTCGCGGGCACCGCCACCCCGGTGCTGTTCGGCGCGGCCCGCCACGGCGTGGGCGTCGGGCGGCTGCTCGACGCGCTCGTCGACCTCGCGCCGCCGCCCGCCCCGCGCCCCGACGTCGAGGGCACTCCCCGCGAGCTGGACACGCCGCTCTCGGGCCTGGTGTTCAAGGTGCAGGCGGGCATGGACCGGTCGCACCGGGACCGCACCGCGTTCCTGCGCGTCAACTCGGGCCGGTTCGAGCGCGGCATGGTGCTCACCCACGCCGCGTCCGGGCGCCCGTTCGCCACGAAGTACGCCCAGGCCGTGTTCGGCCAGCAGCGCACCACGCTCGACGAGGCGTTCCCCGGCGACATCGTGGGCCTGGTCAACGCGGGTGCGTTGCGCCCCGGCGACACGCTGTACGCCGAGGAGCCGGTCGAGTTCCCGACGATCCCGAGCTTCGCGCCCGAGCACTTCGCCGTGGTGCGGGCGGCCGACGCGGGCCGCTACAAGCAGTTCCGCCGCGGCATCTCCCAGCTCGACAGCGAGGGCGTCATCCAGGTGTTGCGCTCCGACCTCCGCGGCGACCAGGCTCCCGTACTCGCCGCGGTCGGGCCGCTGCAGTTCGAGGTGGTCACCGCCCGGTTGGAGACCGAGTTCGGGTCACCCGTCCGGTTGGAGCCGCTGTCCTACTCGGTCGCGCGGCTCACCGACGCCGCAGCCGCAGCGGTGCTGAACCGGGAGAGCGAGGTCGAGGTGCTCACCCGCTCGGTCGACGGCGCCCTGCTCGCGGTGTTCGTCAACAAGTGGCGGATGGAGACGGTGCGGCGCAAGCACCCCGACCTGATGCTGGAGCCGCTGCTCGCGGGCGCGGTCGAGCGATAGCCTCGGGTCCCGACACCCGATCCACCGGAGGCACCGTGGCCGACACCGTCAGCGTCCCCACCGTCAGCACCGACGCCGCGCACCGCATGATCGCGGCGGCGGAGGCGAAGGCGACCGAGATCGGCGTGCCGATGTGCATCGCCGTCGTCGACACCGGCGGCAACCTCAAGGCGTTCTCCCGGATGGACGGCGGGCCGCTGCTGTCGACCCAGGTCGCGCAGGACAAGGCGTACACGGCCGTCGGGTTCGGGATGCCCACGCACGGCTGGTTCGACTTCATCTCCGGCGACGCCCCGCTCGCCGCCGGGGCCCCCACCGGCATCGACCGGCTGGTGATCTTCGGCGGCGGCTACCCGATCGAGGCCGACGGTGCCGTGGTGGGCGCGATCGGGGTCAGTGGCGGGCACTACAGCCAGGACCAGCAGGTGGCCGAGGCGGGTCTGGCCGCCCTGTCGTGACGGAGGTCGCGTTCGAGGACCTCACCCCCGGTCGCGTGTTCGACCTCGGCAGCACCGTGGTCGACCGCGACGAGATGGTGGCGTTCGCCCGCCGTTTCGACCCCCAGCCCTTCCACCTCGACGACGACGCGGCGGCCACGTCGCTGTTCGGCGGGCTCGCGGCCTCGGGGTGGTTCACCGCGGGGCTGTGGATGCGCGCCTACGTCGACGGCGTGCTGAGCCGGGCGGCGTCGCTGGGCTCCCCCGGTGGCCAGGAGATCGCCTGGCCCGCGCCGGTGTTCGCCGGTGACGAGCTGCGGGCGTCGATGGAGATCGTGTCGGCCCGGCGCTCGCGCAGCCGACCCGAGCTGGGTCTGGTCACTCTCCGCGCCCAACTGCACCGCGACACCACCGAGGTGTTCCGCGCGGTGTTCACGGGCATGTTCGGGACGCGCTCCCACGCCGGTGCGGTGGACACCGCGTAGGTCCTGCGGGGACGGTCGGGGTGACTATCCCGCCAGCGCCCGCACCACCCGCGACGGCGACGGGCGTCCGAGCTGCTGCGCCATCCACGCGCTGGTGGCCACGAGCGCGTCGAGGTCGACGCCGTGGGCGACGCCCAGGCCGTCGAGCATCCAGACGAGGTCTTCGGTGGCGAGGTTGCCGGTGGCCGACTCGGCGTAGGGGCAGCCGCCGAGGCCGCCCGCGCTGGCGTCGACGGTGGTGACGCCGCGGCGCAGGGCGGCGAGGGTGTTGGACAGGGCCTGGCCGTAGGTGTCGTGGAAGTGCACGGCGAGCTGCTCCATCGGCACGCCCGCCGCGGTGCAGGCGTCGAGCACGGCGTCGACGTGGCCCGGGGTGCCGGTCCCGATCGTGTCGCCCAGGGACAGCTGGTGGCAGCCCATCTCGTGCAGCCGCCGCCCGACCGCCGCCACCTGCCCGGGGTCGACCGCCCCCTCCCACGGATCACCGAAGCACATCGACACGTAGCCGCGGACCCGCAGGCCGGCGTCGAGTGCCCGGGTGACGACGGTGTCGAACATCGCGAACTGGCCGTCGAGGGAGCGGTTGAGGTTGCGCTGCGCGAAGGTCTCCGTGGCGCTGGCGAACACCGCGACGTGCTCGATGCCGGCGTCCAGCGCGCGGTCCAGGCCGCGCTCGTTGGGCACGAGCACGGGGTAGTCGACGCCGGGCGCGCGGGTGAGCCGGGCCAGCAGCTCGGCGGCGTCGGCGAGCTGGGGCACCCACTTCGGGTGCACGAAGCTCGTGGCCTCGCAGACACCGAGCCCGGAGCCCGCGAGCCGGTCGAGGAACTCGGCCTTCACCTCGACGGGCACCACGGTCTGCTCGTTCTGCAGGCCGTCGCGGGCCCCGACCTCGTAGATCGTGACGCGCTCGGGCAGCCCCGGCGCGGGCACGACCATCGGCAGTTCAGGACTCATCAGCCACCTCCTGGTACAGCAGGGCGTGCACCCGCTGGACCCGCGGGACGTCGGCGAACTCCAGCGGGTCGTCGGACGCCGACTCGATCACGAGCGTGCCGCAGCACAGGAACCGCTCCATCATGGTGTGCCGGAACTGCACGGTGTTGATCCGGCTCATCGGGATGTCGATGCCCTGGCGCGACAGCACGCCCTCGCGCACGAGCACCCGACGGGACGTGACCACGAAGTGTGTACTGCGCCAGCGCACGACCGGCAACACGGTGAACCGGCCGACGAGCCCCACCCCGACGACGGCGAGCGCGACCCACGCCCACGGCGCCCAGGGCTGCTCGCGCACGACCGCCGCGAGGAACACCGCCGCGGCGACGACGAACAGCAGGACGAGTACCGGGACGATCAGCATCTTGACGTGCGGGTGCTGGTGCAGGACGACCCGCTCGCCGTCGACGAGGAGATCATCGGGGTAGGCCACGGCGACACCGTAACGCCGCCGCCGCTACCCGCAGGCGGGACGCAGGTGCACGACGTCGCCCGCCGCGACGGCCTGGCGGTGCCCCGCGTCGTCGAGCAGGAGCAGGCGGCCGTCGCGGTCGACGTCCTCGGCGGTGCCCGTCACCGAGGTGCCCCCGGGCAGCTCCACGCGCACCGACGAACCGAGGCTCGCGCAGCCCGCGCGGTAGTCGGCGCGCAGCCTGCCTGCGTCGGGGTCCCCGCGGTCGTCCCGCCAGGCCGCCTCGCGCTCGGCGAGCCGGGTGAGCAGCTCCACGAGCACCTCGGCACGGTCGATGGCGCGTTCGGCCTGCGCGACCAGCGATGTGGCGCCGGGCTGGTCGGACGGGGCGGCGTCGACGTTGAGCCCGATACCCACGACCACGGCGGGCCGCGACGGGTCGGTCACCTCCGCGAGTATGCCTGCCACCTTGCGCGGCTCCGCGCCCATCAGCAGGTCGTTGGGCCACTTGAGCCCGGCCGGTGCCGCGGTGAACGACCGCACCGTGTCGAGCACGGCCAATCCGGCGAGCAGCGGCAGCCAGCTGAACCGCGACGGCGACACCCCGACCGGCCGGAACAGCGCGCTGACCGTGAGGCCCGACCCGGGCGGCGACACCCAGCTCCGCGCCAGCCTGCCCCGCCCGGACTCCTGGTGCTCGGCCACCAGCACCGTGCGGTCCGGTGCGCCCGCCACCGCCGCGGCCATCAGGTCGGCGTTGGTGGACCCGGTGCGCCCGACCACGTCGACCTGCGCCCACGGACCGACGAGCGCCGCACGGAGCGCCTCGACGTCCAGCGGTTGAGTGGTGCGGTTCATGCCGGCGCACGCTACCGGCGGGCCGTCCGGGACAGGATGCGCAGACGCGCCGCGGGCGACCGGCGGGCGTCGGGCGGCGCCGGGCGCACCACACGGCCGCCGGTCGTCCGGCGTCCGATGATCGCCGTGTACCGCACACCACGGCCGCGGCGGCTGTGAGAACGCACGACTCACGACGATCACCACAACGCGCCTCTCCAGTGATCACCGCGAACCGCACCCAGCCGTCACCCGGACCGCAGTACCGTGTGGTCGACGACGATCACGACCCGACGTGACGAGGCACGCAGGGCCGCGGGGTTACCAGCCGGTTAGGCTTCCCGGTCATGACCGCCGCAACGGAGCCGATCGGGGACGCATCCGGCGCTGCCGCCGCCGAGCCCGATGTCCACACCACCGCAGGCAAGCTCGCCGACCTGTACCGGCGGGTCGAGGACGCCGTCGACCCGGGCTCCGGAGTCGAGCGCCAGCGCGCCAAGGGCCGCCAGACGGCCCGCGAGCGCATCGACCCGCTGCTCGACCCCGGCTCGTTCGTGGAGCTCGACGCGCTGACCCGGCACCGCTCCACCAACTTCGGGATGGACGCCAAACGCCCGTTCGGCGACGGGGTCGTCACCGGCAGCGGCACGGTCGACGGCCGTCCGGTGGCGATCTTCAGCCAGGACGCCACGGTGTTCGGCGGGGCGTTGGGCGAGGTGTACGGCGAGAAGATCGTCAAGGTGATGGACCTGGCCGCGAAGATCGGCTGCCCGGTGATCGGCATCAACGACGGCGGCGGCGCCCGCATCCAGGAGGGCGTGGTCGCGCTCGGCCTCTACGGTGACATCTTCATCCGCAACGTGCGCAGCTCGGGGGTCATCCCGCAGATCTCACTGATCATGGGCGCGTGCGCGGGCGGCGCCGTCTACTCCCCCGCGCTCACCGACTTCACCGTGATGGTCGCCCAGACCAGCCACATGTTCATCACCGGCCCGGACATCATCAAGACCGTCACCGGTGAGGACGTCGGCTTCGAGGAGCTCGGCGGGGGCCGCACGCACAACACGAAGTCCGGGGTGGCGCACTACCTCGCCTCCGACGAGGCCGACGCCCTGGACTACGTCAAGGAGCTGCTCGGCTACCTGCCCAGCAACAACCTGTCCGAGCCGCCGACCTACCCGGCGCCGGAGCCGACGGCCGGGTCGATCGCGGACGGGCTCACCGACGCCGACCTGGAGCTGGACACGATCATCCCGGACTCCCCCAACACCCCGTACGACATCCGCGAGGTGATCAGCCGGGTCGTCGACGAGGGCGAGTTCCTGGAGGTGCACGAGCTGTTCGCGCCCAACATCGTGTGCGGCTACGGGCGGATCGAGGGGCGCTCGGTCGGCGTGGTGGCCAACCAGCCCACCCAGTTCGCGGGCTGCCTCGACATCGACGCCTCCGAGAAGGCGTCGCGCTTCGTGCGCACCTGCGACGCGTTCAACATCCCGGTGGTGACCTTCGTCGACGTCCCCGGCTTCCTGCCCGGCACCGAGCAGGAATGGAACGGGATCATCCGCCGGGGCGCGAAGTTGATCTACGCCTACTGCGAGGCGACCGTCCCCAAGGTCACCGTCATCACCCGCAAGGGATACGGCGGCGCGTACGACGTCATGGGGTCCAAACACCTTGGCGGCGACATCAACGTCGCGTGGCCGACGGCGCAGATCGCGGTGACCGGCGCGGCGGGCGCGGTCAGCATCCTCTACCGCAAGGAGATGAAGGGCCTCGACGGCGACGAGCTCGCGGCGAAGCGGGCGGAGCTCCAGCAGGAGTACGAGGACACCCTCTGCAACCCCTACATCGCGGCCGACCGCGGCTACATCGACGGCGTCATCCCGCCCTCGCACACCCGCGGCTACGTCGGACGGGCGCTGCGGATGCTGGAAACCAAGCGCGAGGCCGTGCCGCCCCGCAAGCACGGGAACATCCCGCTGTGACGAGGGAGGCTGTGACCGGGGAGGCCGAAGGGAGTCCCGAGGAGCGGCGGTCGCTGTTCCGGGTGGTGCGCGGCGAGCCGTCGCACGCGGAGCTGGCGGCGCTGACGGTCGTGCTCGCGGCCGCCGCGTCGGCCGGTGGCGAGACCGCCCCGGCCCCG
>JAKDLE010001044.1 GCA_030453005.1 Pseudonocardia sp.
CCGAGCAGGAAGGCGACCAACCCGACCAGCAGCACGATGATCAGGGCGGCGATACCGCCCAGGACCAGGACGGCGCGGCGGCGGTCACGGTCCGGAGAGGTCGCGGTGCCCGCCGGGTCGCCGGGGTGCAGATCGGCGCTCATCGGTTCAGCCACCGCCGCCCGAGGCGAACGTGGTGAGCAGCGAGTACCCGATCGCGTAGAGGAACGCCGAGCCCATCGACGCCATCATCGTGATCGTCCCCATCCGCCCGAAACGATGGTGATCGGCGATCCGCCCGCCCGCGAACAGGGCCAGCCCGGCGAGGAACCCGACGATGATCGCCGCCCCCGCGAGCCACCTGATGTAACCGATCACCTGGGTGATCAGCTCCGAACCGGGCGGGGCCTCCGCGCCGGGCAGGTCCGGTAGCCCGGTCAGCACCGCCACGGCCGTCTCGGTGATCTGTACAGCAGACATCAGCGCTGCCTCCTTCGCGTGAAGCGGGAACCGGACCTGCCCACCGGGGGCAGCAGCCCCCAGTCGGCCAACATCGGCGACACCGCGGCCCGCGGCTTGTCGCCGAGCAACTCGTCGGTGACGCCGCCGACCTCGACGTCGTAGTCGTGGGGGACGAACACCGCGCAATCCACCAGCCGCTCCAAGCAGCGCCCCGCCGCGCCCACCACCCCGGCAGGCCACCGCTTCGCCCCGGTCACGACCAGCTGGACCGGCGCCGCAGCGGCACCGAAGTCGACCCACGGATCGAGGCGGGCCAGGACCTGCTCGGCGTGGCGCAGCGACGGACGGGTCGGACGAACGACCAGGACCGGCCGCGACGCCGGCGTCCCGCGCCGCAGCCAGCCACCGGCCCCGACGAGTGGGTTCGCCGTCGCCCGCCACCCGTCATGCCCGACGTCGACCACGGTGACGTGCAACGGGCTCAGCTCGGGCAGCCACAGTGGGGGAGGGGGCACCATCCCCGCACTGATCACCGGCAGCTGCGACTCGAGCCGGGCCAACAGGGCGTGCTCGCGCCAGGAGTACCGGATCCGCAGCAGCGCACTGATCTGTGAGGTCACCGGACCCTCCGCGGCCGCGGCGGAACACAGACCCGACCGGGCCGGATCGGCCGCGTCGACGAGCAGCACGCAGCGACTGGCCAGCTGCAGCGCATCGGTGATCGCGGCCGCCACCACCGACGCCCCGGCACCGGGCGAACCGGCGAGCACCGGGACGAGAGCGCCGAAGGGGGACCAGTCCACGACGCGGCGCGCATCCGCGCGCAGATCCAGCGAACGGACCCAGGCCGCGGTCTCACCCATCAGCTCGGCGGCATCGCTGACCTCATCCGGGTCGTGCCCGGTCACCAACATCGATGCGGCGGCGTCGACCCCGGCCTCGATGTCGACGTCGTCGAGCGCCCGCCCGGCCGCGCCGGCCCGCACCGACCCGGTCAGCTCCTGCAGAACCGCACCCACCGGCCGCCCGGCCGGTCCACCCAGCGCGTCGCGGGATGTCGCCGCGGTCATCGTCATCCGGCTCG
>JAKDLE010000125.1 GCA_030453005.1 Pseudonocardia sp.
CCGGCCCCGTCGCGGTCACGGTCCATCCCCCCACCGTGCCACCCCCACCGTGTCACCGAACGGTCCGCCGTCGATACTGCTGGCGGGCTCGGTCTCGAGCCCCGCAGGGGCGATCCGGGTCGCGGCGGCACCGGGACTCCCGCAGCTGCGGCCGGCTGCGATCTTGTCCGGCACGCGGGTCCGTGATCTCCGCCGGCCGCACGTTCCCGCAGCGGCGACCGCAGCACCGTGCGCCAGGCACAGATCACTGCTCGACCCCGCGACGGCGTGCCGCCCGGCGCATGGCGCCCCTGATCGTCGTCGCGGCGCGACCCCCAGCCGAGGTGGCTGCCGAACCGGTGAGCCGGCTCATCGCGAAATCGGCCAGTGGGGTCGCCGTCGGGGTGACCGCGATCCTGTCGGTCGCGGCCGTGGGCGTGTCGCTGCTGGTCCGCGGGCGCCCGGCGGGGCAGACGACGGTCTGCCGGCCGGTCCGGGTCAGCGCGTGCTGGGCACCGTCGGCGCGTGCAACCGGGCGGCGAGCAGCCTGCGGGCGCGGTCGTGCGCGTGGCGTCGGGCGTCGGCGTAGTACTCGGCGGGGTCGACGAGGATGCGGGCCAGCCGCGCGCGCTGGTCCTCGTCGCCGTTGTGCCGCCTGCTGCCGTCCATACGAGAAGGATACCTCCGTGGTCACGTGTTGAGGGCGGCCGCGAGCAGGCGGGCGAAGACCCGCACCGCGGCGACGTCGGCCTCGGACAGGTCGCCGACCTGCAAGCCGTCGATCGTGATGATGCCGAGCTCGCGGGACTCGGTGGCCACCGGCACGACGATGAACGTGCGGTAGTCGTGGTCGGCGGCGGCCCATCCCGGCGGTGCCAGAGTGCGGGCGTCGCGGCAGAACAGGTCGTCGCGGTCGGACAGCAGCCGCAGCGCCTCGTCACCCAGCGGCGTGCCCGCCGTGAACGTCGTGCGGGGCGCCTCGGCCCGGCCGCGGAACCCGGCGTTGAGCAGTCTGCGCGGGGGGCCTGCGGTCAGGGCGAAGTAGCAGGCGCGCAACCGGCGGGTGCCCAGTACCTCCGCGGCCGCGGCGAGCACCACGGCCACGGCTTGGCCCTGCAGCTCCACCAGCCCAAGGGCGTTCGCGGCGCGGGCGTCGGTGATCCGCCCGACGAGGTAGGCGAGGGGTTCGAGTGCGTCGTCGAGGACGAGCTGCATCCGCGCGGCCGCATCCTCGGCGATCTGTTCGGCGGTGGCCGCCCGCAGCCGGGCCCGCCGCTCCGCGACCAGCGGCAGCCCGACGGCCACCGCGGTGAGCGCGGCGCCCGCGGCGACGGCGAGGCCGAAGGACAGGCCGGACAGACCGTTGAGGAAGGCGGCGACGACCCACGCCGCCGTGGCCGCCGCGACCGCGGCCGTGCGGAGCAGGCGGGTGCCGGGTCGGGGCGGCCCGCCGTTCACGAGGCGGAGCCCGGGATCGGGGGATGGTCGTGCATGAGTACGGGCGTGCTCCGGTCCGTGAGGAGGTCCAGTCCTTCGAGGAGGTTCAGTGTTTCGGTCCGACGTGTTCGTCCAGCGCCGCGACGGCCGCACGCCGCGCCACGGAGATGGTGTCCGATCGTGGTCGGCGATGCGCGATGCCGAGCCGGTCGAGCCCGGCCCCGCACAGGTCGAGGATGTGCGACGACCTGTTGGTGAAGAAGTAGCGCGGATACTCGTAGCGCTTCGTCGCTCCCGCCACCCGGCGAGTCGTCCAGTTGGTGATCCGGCAGCCGTCGGAGTGGAACAGCCCGCGCAGGAACAGCCCCGTGTGCTCGTCGACGACCTCCTCCTGCCAGGGCTCCAACACGATCGGCCGTGTGTGCTTCCGTCCGGGTCCGTGCTGGGGGAGCAGGCACGGCCAGTGCTTCGAGTAACACTTCAGCTCGGTGCAGCCCTGGCGGGGGATGTGGCACACCTTCCTGCTCAACGCTGCGCTCAGTGCTGCCTCCGTTTCGCACATCACACCTGGCCAGTCGTCGGCGCAGAAGATGGACAGTGCATGTACCCCCCGTCGATGGGGCGAGATGTGCCCGTCGCCGAGATACATGCCGAGCAGGTAAGCGTACGAATCGGGCAGCCGGCCCTCACCGCACCGCGGGCACGACCGGGCCGAGCCCTCTGAACGGACGGCGCGACGATCACCTCGGCGCCAGTGGCCGACAGTCGACTCAGACAGCCCCGACTGTCGCGCGATGTCGCGCGTGCTCCGGCCGGTCGCGAACAGGTGTTTGACTCGTTCGACGGTCTCCGGGCTGTGCACTCGGTCAGTGTGGAGCCATACACCGACATTCTCGTTCCTGATGGTGCCGGGGACGGGATTCGAACCCGCATGTCCGTGAGGACAGATGATTTTGAGTCATCCGCGTCAGCCGTTGCGCCACCCCGGCCCAGCTGCGGGACGAGATTAGCAGTATGCCCCCGTCGCCCGGGATCACAGCACGTCGCCACCCGGCGGCGGCTACTCTGGGTGCTCCGGTTCCACCCCGCCCGGTGTGAGGAGATGTTCGGTGACCCACTCGGTTCCCGAGGAGGACAGCGCCGCAGACGAGGCCCGATCGGTCGTCGGCCTGCGGGTGCTCGTGGTGGAGGACGAGGCGCTCATCCGCCTGGACCTCACCGAGCTGCTGCGCGAGGAGGGGTACGTCGTCGCGGGCGAGGCGGGCGACGGTGAACAGGCCGTCACGCTGGCCCGTGAGCTGCGGCCCGACCTGGTGATCATGGACGTGAAGATGCCGAAGGTCGACGGCATCGCGGCGGCGGCGGAGATCGTCTCGGAGCGGATAGCCCCGGTGGTCGTGCTCACGGCATTCAGCCAGCGCGAGCTCATCGAGCAGGCGCGTGACGCGGGAGCGATGGCGTACCTGGTCAAGCCGTTCGCCCGCCATGAGCTGGTGCCTGCGATCGAGCTGGCGGTGTCGCGCTTCGCGGAGAAGCGCGCGCTGGAGGAGGAGGTCGCCGCGCTGACCGACCGGCTGGAGACGCGCAAGATCGTCGACCGGGCCAAGGGGCTGCTGATGGGCAGGCAGACCCTGTCCGAGCCGGACGCGTTCCGCTGGATCCAGCGCACCGCGATGGACCGCCGCACCACCATGAAGGCCGTCGCCGAGGCCGTCGTGGACGGGTTGACCGCGCCGACGGGGTGAGCGACGGGGTCGGATCGCTGCCCCGCCGCATCGGGAGCACCCGAACATCACAGCTCGTGCACGGCTCGGTCTCGCGAGCGGTACTCTGTCACCCCGCTGGGCTATGGTGTGGCCTCGCCGCAGCAATCGGGTGACGCCGGACGAGGAGGGCACGTGGCCAGACGCCTGGTGACGTTGCTGTTCCTGGTGCTCGCGGCGATGGCGGCGGTCTCGGGTCTCGCGGCCGCCCAGGACGGGGAAGCCGTCGAAGGCACCCTGCGCGGCCCCGACGGGGAACCGGTCGCCGGAGTGACGATCACGGTGGAGCAGGACGGCCAGGAGATCGGCACGACGACCTCCGGTGCGGACGGCACGTGGCTGGTGCCGGTACCCGCTCCCGGCGGTTACGACGTCACGCTCGACGCCGCCACCCTCCCGGACGGCGTCGCGCTGCGTGACGCCGACGGCGCCACGCTGCCCGCCGTGACCGTCCGGCCGGGTCAGCAACGCACCGTGCTGTTCCCGCTCGTCGCACCCGGTGCGGCCGACGACGGGGCCGCACCCGGGCCCGCGCCACCACCCGCGGACACCGGACCGGGCATCGGCGCCCTGCTGGCCCAGCTGACCGTCAGTGGCATCAAGTACGGCGCGATCATCGCGATCGCGGCGATCGGGCTCTCCCTGATCTTCGGGGCCACCGGTCTGATCAACTTCGCGCACGGCGAGCTCGTCACGATCGGCGCCGTCACGGCGTTCTTCCTCAACGCCGCGGCGTTCGGGCCGGGAATGGGTCTGATCCCGGCGGCGCTGATCGCGATCGTGGTCGGCGCGATCGTGGGCGGGGCCCTGGAGCTGGGGCTGTGGAAACCGTTGCGGATCCGGGGCACCGGCCGCATCCAGCTGTTCATCATCTCGATCGGGCTGTCGCTGTTCCTGCGCCACATCATCCTCGTGATCTTCGGCTCGCGGCCCCGCCCGTACGCCGACTACGTCATCCAGCAGGTCATGATCTTCGGTCCCGTCGCGATCACCCCGCGGGATCTGGTGATCACCGTGCTCTCGCTGGTGGTGCTCGTCGCCGTGGGCCTGATGTTGCTGCGCACCCGGGTCGGGAAAGCGATCCGTGCGGTCGCCGACGACCGCGACCTCGCCGAGGCGTCCGGCGTCGACGTCTCGCGGGTCATCCTCTACGTCTGGGTCCTCGGCGGTGCACTGGCGGCGCTGGGCGGGATCCTGTTCGGGCTGTCCGAGATCGTCGCCTGGGACATGGGGTTCCGGCTGCTGCTCCTGATGTTCGCCGCGGTGATCCTCGGCGGGTTGGGCAGCCCGTTCGGCGCCATGGCCGGTGGACTGCTGGTGGGCCTCGTCGCCCAGCTGTCCACCGCGTACTTCCCCGTCGAGCTGCAGAACGCCTGGGCGCTGGGCGTGCTCATCCTCGTCCTGCTGGTGCGCCCGCAGGGCATCTTCGGCCGGGCCGAACGGGTCGGGTAGGCGGCGCACGATGGACTTCCTCGTCATTCTCGCCGACGCCGGGCGCGGCGCGCTCGGGCCGGTGGCCGCGATCTACGCGCTCGCGGCGATCGGCCTGAACATCCACTTCGGCTACACCGGGCTGCTCAACTTCGGGCAGGTCGCCTTCATGCTCGTCGGGGCCTACGGGGTGGCCGTGACGGTCGCCGTCTTCGGCGGGCCGCTGTGGCTCGGGGTGATCGTCGGGTTGGTCGCCGCCGTCGTGCTGGCGTTCCTGCTCGGTATCCCCACGCTCCGGCTGCGCGCCGACTACCTGGCGATCGCCACCATCGCGGCGGGTGAGGTGCTGCGGCTGGTCTTCAACTCCGGCGTCGCCCGGCCCGTCACCGGTGGTGTGTTCGGGCTCCAGCAGTTCGCCGGTGCCTTCTACGCCGTCAACCCCATCCCGTCCGGCAACTACGGGTTCGGGCGGCTGACGTTCTCCCAGCGGGACCTGTGGGTCATGCTCGTCGGGTGGGGCGCTGTCGCGCTGGCCACGCTGGGCGTGTTCCTGCTCGTACGCAGCCCGTGGGGTCGCGTGTTGCGGGCGGTCCGCGATGACGAGGACGCCGCACGCAGCCTCGGCAAGAACGTCTACGGCTACAAGATGCAGAGCCTCGTCCTCGGCGGGATCCTGGGCGCGCTCGGCGGAATGCTGCTCGCCGTCGACGCGCAGGCGGTGGCCCCCAACACGTTCAACCCGGTCGTCACGTTCTACCTGTACGCGCTGCTCATCCTGGGCGGAGCGGGCACCGTCCTCGGCCCGGTGCTCGGGTCGGTGCTCTTCTGGTTCCTGCTGCTGTTCATCGACAGCGCGCTGCGCCAGGCCATCGGCGCAGGCTACATCCCCGACGAGGTCATCTCGCCCGCTGACGTCGGTGCCGTACGGTTCGCCCTGGTCGGGCTCGGGTTGATGCTGCTGCTGATCTTCCGCCCCGCGGGCATCCTGGGCGACGTCGAGGAGATGCGGCTCGAGGCCGGCGCCGGTGCGACGCCCCGCCGTCGTCGTCGTGGGCGCAAGGCCCGACCGGCGGCGGGGAAGCGCACCGACGAGAGGGTCGGCGGATGACTCCGGACCCCACACTGGCCGACATCACCGCGGAGCCCGGTGTCCCGAAACCCGACCCACTGCTCGTCCTCGACGGCGTGCGCCGGGACTTCGGCGGCGTCCGGGCGGTGGACGTCGACCATCTTGAGGTGCAGCGTGGCGTGATCACCGGTCTGATCGGGCCCAACGGCGCGGGGAAGACCACCCTGTTCAACCTGCTCACCGGATTCGACCGGGGCGGCACCGGACGCTGGACGTTCGACGGTCGTGACGTGGCGGGCATGCCCGCACACCGGCTCGCCCGCCGCGGGATGGTCCGCACGTTCCAGCTCACGAGGGTGCTGTCCCGACTGACGGTGCTGGAGAACATGAAGCTGGCCGCGGTCGGCCAACGGGGGGAGCGGCTGCTGCCCGCCCTGCTGCGTCCGGTCTGGGGAGCGCAGGAGGCGGACATCGAGCGCCGCGCCGACGACCTGCTGGACCGGTTCCTGCTCGCCGCGAAGCGCGACGACTACGCCGGTTACCTCTCCGGTGGCCAGCGCAGGCTGCTGGAGATGGCGCGTGCGCTCATGGTCGATCCGACACTCGTGATGCTCGATGAGCCGATGGCGGGCGTGAACCCCGCGCTGCGACAGGACCTGCTCGGGCGCATCACCGACCTCCGGGACAGCGGCCGCACGGTGCTGTTCGTCGAGCACGACATGGACGTGGTGATGAGCATCAGCGACTGGGTGGTCTGCATGGCCCAGGGGCGCGTCATCGCCGAGGGGCCACCCGCTCGCGTTGCGGGCAACCCCGCCGTCATCGACGCTTACCTGGGCTCCCAGCACGGCGCCGATGACGAGCAGGGCTCGGAGGAGACGACATCATGACCGGTGAACCCCTGCTCGTCGCCGAGGCCGTCGTCGCCGGGTACCTGCCCGGGGTCAACATCCTCGACGGTTGCGACCTGCACCTCGCCCAGGGCGAGATCGTGGGGATCATCGGGCCCAACGGGGCGGGCAAGTCCACGCTGGTGAAAGCGATCTTCGGGCTGCTGCCGGTCCGTTCGGGCGAGATCCGGCTCGACGGCGTCGACATCAGCGGGCGCCCCGCGCACGAGCTGGTCACCCTCGGCGTCGGCTACGTTCCGCAGAGCCGCAACGTGTTCGCCACCCTCACGGTGGAGGAGAACCTCCAGATCGGGCTCTACCAGCGGCCCAGACGCTTCGCCGCGCGCATGCGCGAGGTCGCGGACATCTTCCCGTTGGTGGGGGAGCGTCGCAAGCAGCGGGCCGGGTCCCTGTCGGGCGGCGAGCGTCAGATCGTCGCGATGGCGCGAGCGTTGATGATGGAGCCGAAGGTCCTGCTGCTCGACGAGCCGTCGGCCGGGCTGTCCCCGGTGGCCCAGGACGACGCGTTCGCGCGGATCCGCACGATCAACGAGGCAGGCGTGTCCATGGTGATGGTCGAGCAGAACGCCCGCCGCTGCCTCAATATCGCGCACCGCGGCTACGTGCTGGACCAGGGGCGCAACGCCTACACCGGCACCGGCCGGGAGCTGCTGGCCGACGAAGCCGTGATCGAGCTGTATCTCGGCACGCTGGCGCGGGCGCGCTGACCGCTCGCGACGCGGCAGGGCCTTGTGTCGGCGAGGCGACGAAGGAGACGAGAGCGGGGCCCCGGGCCCCCCGGGGGGGGGGCGGGGCCCCCGCGGGGCCGGCCGCGGCGGGGGGCGCCGGGGGGGGGGG
>JAKDLE010000126.1 GCA_030453005.1 Pseudonocardia sp.
AGCCGCACTCAGGTCAGGTGTGGCGGCCCAGTTCCTGTCGGGCGACGGTGCGCAGGTGCACCTCGTCGGGGCCATCGGCCAGGCGCAGGGCGCGGGCCCAGACGTAGAAGTAGGCGAGGGGGGTGTCGTCGCTCATCCCGGCGCCGCCGTGGATCTGGATGGCGCGGTCGATCACGTCGCACGCGATCCGCGGAGTGATCACCTTGATCGCGGCGATCTCCGACGCCGCGCCCTTCGCGCCGAACCGGTCGATCAGCCAGGCCGTCTTGAGCACCAGCAGCCGGGCCTGCTCCACCTCGATCCGCGACTGGGCGATCTGCTCGCGCACCACGCCCTGGTCGGCGAGCGGGCGCCCGAACGCCACGCGGCTCTGCGCGCGCTGGACCATCAGCTCGATGGCGCGCTCGGCCATCCCGATCAGGCGCATGCAGTGGTGGATGCGGCCGGGCCCGAGGCGCGCCTGGGCGATCGCGAAGCCGCCGCCCTCCTCGCCGAGGAGGTTCGTGGTCGGGATGCGCACGTCGGAGAACTCCAGCTCGGAGTGCCCGTGCTGGTCCTGGTAGCCGAACGTCGGCAGGTGCCGGGTGATGCGCAGGCCGGGGGTGTCGCGCGGCACCAGCACCATCGACTGCTGTCGGTGCGTGGCCGCCTCGACGTCGGTCTTGCCCATGACGATGAAGACCTTGCAGCGCTCGTCGGCGGACCCGGAGATCCACCACTTCTTCCCGGAGATGACGTAGGAGTCGCCGTCGCGGGTGATCGTGGTCTGCACGTTGGTGGCGTCGGAGGAGGCCACGTCGGGCTCGGTCATGGCGAACCCGGAGCGGATCGTGCCCTCGAGCAGCGGCTCCAGCCACTCCACCTGCTGCTCCGGTGTGGCGAACAGGTGCAGCGTCTCCATGTTGCCGGTGTCGGGCGCCTGGCAGTTGATCGCCTCGGGGGCGATCACCGGCGACCAGCCCGACACCTCGGCGACGGCTGCGTACTCCAGGTTCGACAGGCCCGAGATGCTCGGCAGGAACAGGTTCCACAGACCGCGCGAGCGGGCCTCGGTCTTGAGCTCCTCGACGACGGGCGGCAGATCCCACTCCTGCGGGGTGCCCCGACGCTCGGCGCGGAAGGCGTCGTAGGACGCCTCCGCCGGAAGGATCCGCTCGTCGAGGAACGCGCGCATGCGCGCGGTGTAGTCGGCGGCCACGGCGCTGGGTTCGAAGTCCACGTCTGGCATCACACCACAGGCCGGGGGAGACGACGGATGACGACCTGTAACCGCATTTCGTATAGCGAGGACTGGCCAAGTCCGCAAGATCGGATATACAGTCCGCGCCGTGCCGCAGTTCAGGATCGCCGATGCCGCTCGACTCCTCGGGGTCAGCGACGACACCGTCCGCCGCTGGGTCGACGCCGGAACGCTCCCGGTGCAGCCCGACGCGTCCAACCGCAAGGTGATCGACGGCGCCGCGCTGGCCGCGTTCGCCCGCGAGCACGCGCAGAGCGCCCCCGACCCGTCGGACGTGCAGCGCTCGGCGCGCAACCGCCTCGTCGGGCTCGTGACCTCCGTCGTCACCGACACGGTGATGGCGCAGGTGGAGATGCAGTGCGGCCCGCACCGGGTGGTCTCGCTGATGAGCAGCGAGGCCGTGCGGGAGCTCGGCCTGGAACCGGGCTCGCTGGCCGTCGCCGTGATCAAGTCCACGACCGTCGTGGTGGAGACCCCTGGAGGAAGCTCATGAAGAAGTTCGCCGTCGCGCTCGCGGCGTCGCTGGCACTGGCACTGGCCGGCTGCGGCGGGGGGGCGGCGCCGACGGCAGCCGACCCCGCGCCGGGCCCCGCGGAACCCGTGGTCACCGGGGCTGCCACGGTGTTCGCCGCGGCCTCGCTGACCGAGGCCTTCACCGAGATCGGCGAGCTGTTCGAGGCCGCGAACCCCGGTGCGACGATCACGTTCAACTTCGCAGGCAGCACCACGCTCGCCCAGCAGATCCTCTCGGGCGCCCCGGCCGACGTGTTCGCCTCGGCGAACAAGGAGCAGATGCAGCTGGTCGTGGACGCCGGCCTGGCCGCCGGTGAACCGACGGTGTTCGCGACGAACACGCTGCAGATCGTGGTGCCGGAGGGGAACCCGGCCGGCGTGACCGGGCTCGCGGACTTCGGCAAGGAGGACCTGAAGCTCGCGATCTGTGCCCCGGAGGTGCCGTGCGGGGTGCTCGCGCGGCAGCTGTTCGCCACCGCCGGTGTCACCCCGTCGGTCGACACGCTGGAGCAGGACGTCAAGGCGGTGCTGACCAAGGTGCGCCTCGGTGAGGCGGATGCCGGGCTGGTCTACCGCACCGACGTCGCCTCCGCCGAGGGCCCGGTCGAGGGGATCGACTTCCCGGAGGCCGCCACCGAGGCCAACGAGTACCCGATCGTGGTTCTGAAGAACGCCCCGAACCCGGCCGTCGCCCAGGCGTTCGTGGACTACGTGCTCGCGGGCGACGGCACGGCGGTGCTGGAGGAGTTCGGGTTCACGACCCCGGCCCCGTGACGGCGACCCGGCCGCCCGCCTCGATCACGGCCGCGTCGCCGCGACGGCGGCGGCGCGGCCGGCGCACGGGGCTGCCGGTGGCGCTGGTGCTGCCCGCCGTGCTCGGGCTGGCGTTCCTGGTCGTCCCGCTGCTCGGGCTGGTGATCGCGGCCCCATGGGACACGCTGTTCGCCAGGATCACCAGCCCGACGGTGCTCACCGCACTGCAACTGTCGCTGACGACCGCGAGCCTGGCCACCGTGGTGTGCCTGGTGCTCGGGATCCCACTGGCCTGGCTGCTCGCGCGCAGCGACCTGCCCGGCAGTTCGTTCCTGCGCGCGCTGGTGACCGTGCCGCTGGTGCTGCCCCCCGTCGTCGGCGGGGTGGCGCTGCTGCTCGTGCTGGGCCGCAACGGCCTGATCGGGCAGTACCTGGAGGCGTGGTTCGGGTTCTCGCTGCCGTTCACCACGGCCGGGGTGGTGGTGGCCGAGGCGTTCGTCGCGATGCCGTTCCTGGTGATCGCCGTCGACGGCGCGCTGCGCGGCGCGGACCGCCGTTTCGAGGACGCCGCGGCGACGCTCGGCGCGTCCCGCTGGTTGATCTTCCGCCGGGTCACGCTGCCGATGGTCGCCCCCGGGATCGCGGCGGGCGCGGTGTTGTGCTGGGCCCGCGCGCTGGGCGAGTTCGGGGCGACCATCACGTTCGCAGGCAACTTCCCCGGCGAGACCCAGACCATGCCGCTCGCGGTCTACCTCGCCCTGGAGACCGACCCGGAGGCGGCGATCGTGCTGAGCCTGGTGCTGCTCGCGGTCTCGATCCTCGTGCTCGCCAGCATGCGGGACAAGTGGATCAGCCCGAACGCCGCATGAGCCTGCACGCGCAGATCGCCGTCGAGCGGAGCTCGCGGTTCACCCTGGAGCTGGACCTCGTCGCCGAGCGCGGGGAGACCGTCGCGCTGCTGGGCCCCAACGGCGCCGGGAAGAGCACCGGGTTGCGCGTGCTCGCGGGGCTGCTGGCGCTGTCGAAGGGCCGGATCGAGCTGGACGGGCTGGTACTCGACGACGCGGCGGCGGGCACCTTCGTGCCTGCTGAGCGTCGCCCGGTGGGCATGGTCTTCCAGGACTACCTGCTGTTTCCGCACCTGTCGGTGCTGGAGAACGTGGCGTTCGGGCTGCGGGCCCGCGGGATGGACCGCCACGACGCGCGACGGCGCGCCGGGAAGTGGCTGGAACGGGTCGGCATCGGCCAGTACGCCCGCACCAAGCCGGGCAGGCTGTCCGGCGGGCAGGCCCAGCGCGTGGCGCTGGCCAGGGCACTGGTCACCGACCCCCGGCTGCTGCTGCTCGACGAGCCGCTCTCGGCGCTGGACGCCACCACCCGGCTCGAGGTGCGCTCGGAGCTGCGCCACCATCTCGTCGACTTCCCCGGGACCACGGTGCTGGTGACCCACGATCCGCTGGATGCGATGGTGCTCGCCGACCGGCTGCTGGTGATCGAGGACGGGCAGGTCGTGCAGCAGGGCACCCCGACCGAGATCGCCCACGCACCGCGCACCGACTACGTGGCCCAGCTCGTCGGCGTCAACCTCTACCGCGGTACCAGCCGGGGCACCGCCGTGGAGCTGGCCTGCGGGGGCACGCTGACCACCTCCACCGCGCGCGACGGTGACGTGTTCGTCGCCGTGGCCCCCACCGCGGTCACCCTGCATCGCGACCAGCCCCACGGCAGCGCCCGCAACACCTGGCCGGTGCAGGTCCGCGGCCTGGAGGGGCGCGGGACGACCACCCGGGTCCAGCTCACCGGCCGTCCCGATGTGCTCGTCGACGTCACCCCGGCCGCGGTCGCTGACCTGGACCTCACCCCGGGGTCGTCGGTGTGGGCGTCGCTCAAGGCCACCGAGATCCGCAGCTACCCCGCCTGACAGCGGCTGCGCCGCCGGTCGGTCGTCGTCCTCCGGCAGCAGCGGGAGCAGGGGGGCATCGTTCGTGCAAAAGCGGGTCCGTAAGGGGTGCTTATCCGCAGACGCGGAAACTATCATGTAACTATGACGATCTTGCGGAGTTGTATAGGGCAGGCCTCAGCGGTACTCCTCGGCTTGGTGGTGCTGGTGGGTTGCGCCGGAGGCACAGCGACCCCGTCGGCGGTGGCGGCGCCCGCCGCCGGTGAGGCGACCCAGGTCGCGCTGCCACCCGAGGGGACCGTGCGCCTGACCGGTGACCTCGTCGATCCCCGTGACGTGACGCTCGACGACCTCGCGGCGCTGCCCCAACAGACCGTCGAGGTCACGTTCCAGACCCGGAACGGGCCCCAGCAGCACACCGAGACGGGGGTGTTGCTGTCCGACCTGATCCCGCCGGACGCACTGGCCGTCGAGGACGGCAGCAAGAACGACCCGCTGCGCTTCGGCGTGCTCGCGACCGGGTCCGACGGTTACGCCGCGCTCGTCGCCTACGGCGAGGTCTCCCCGGAGTTCGGGAACACCGGGATCCTGCTCGCCACTGCGGAGGACGGCGTCGACCTGGAGCGTCCGCGCCTCGTCGTGCCCGGCGACGTCAAGGGCGGTCGGTACGTCAGCGACGTCGTCGAGCTGCAGGTGGTGCGGGTGGGCCGGTGAGTCAGTCGGCCTGCACGATCGTGCCGACGTGGTCGCCCGCCAGGGCCTTCGAGATGTTGCCGGGGGTGAGCCCGTTCACGATCTGGATCTCCTTGACGTGTTTGGCCCGGCTCATCAGGTCCAGCACGAGCGCGTCCAGGGGCAGATCGGGCAGGCCAATGGCGAGCAGCTCGCCCGCTCCCACCCGGGGCAGGAACTCCTCGCCCGTCTGCACGCCGTCCACGTCCTTGACGTAGAGCAGCCTGCCCGCGCCGTAGGCATCGGCCAGCAGGAACGCGCCCGCGTCCGAGCGGTGCAGCGGGATCTTGCCGACCACCGGCGGGAACTCGTGCACCCCGTAGGGCGGGTAGCCGTTGGCCACCACGGCGCGGCTGGCGGTGAGATGGGTGGCGAGCTGGTGGGCGACCGTCCCGTGCGGAAGGTAGGACACCCCCTCCGATGCGAGTAGCGCCGCGAGCAGGTGGGCGTTCTGCTCGGCCTCGGTGGCGGCGAGGCCGCCGAGCACGCCGGTGGGCAACCCCAGGTCCAGACCCACCCCGAGCACGTGCCGGGCCCGGATCCCGGCGCCGGTCAGGATCAGCATGCGGTGCTCGGGCAGGGCGTCGCGCAGCTCGTCGACGACTCCGAGGACGGCGTCGCGGCCCCGGTCCATGATCGACCGGCCGCCGACGGCCACCACGTTCAGCCACGGCAGGAGCCGGATCACCGGGCGGTCGACGGGCTTGACGAGGTCGCGGTCGAGCAGGGTCTGGCGCATGAGTGCGGACGGGACGTCCTTGGCTGCGGTCACGAGGTCCTCCTGAGCCGGATCGGGGGCGGTCATGCCGCGGTGATGATCGTGCCGACGTGCTCGCCGTCGAGCGCGCGTCGGATGAGGCCGGGGCGCAGGCCGTTGACGACCTGGATCTCCCGTACGTGCCGGGCGTGGCGCATGAGCTCGAGCAGCGGCCGCTCGACCACGAGGTCGGGGAGGTCGAGCTCGACGAGCTCGTCGACGGTGGCGCGCGGGATGAGCGTGGCCGACCGGTCGTTCTTCGGGTTGGCGGTGTAGAGCCCGTCCTCGTCCTTGACGAAGACCATGCGTCGACACCCGTAGGTCTCCGCGACGAGGTAGCAGCCCGCGTCGGTGCGGTAGGGCGGGATGACGCCTTCGTGGGGCACCCGCTGCCAGATGTCGTAGGGGGGCATGCCGCCGAAGATCGCGGCGCCGGACTCGGCCAGGTGCAGCGCGAGCACACCGAAGGCCGACGGCCCGACCACCGGAACTCCGTGCCGGGCCATCAGGTATCCGAGCATCTGGGCGTTCTGCCCGGCGACCGCGGAGCCCACCTCGCTGAGCACGCCGGTCGGCATCCCAAGGTCGGCGGCGAGCGAGTAGACGTGCCGGGCGCGGGTGCCGCCGCCGGTGCCGATGAGCAGCCGGTGGGTGCGCTTGGCCTCCACGAGCTCGTCGACCACCGGGTACACCGCAGCCCGCCCGCGGTCCATCAGGCTCTGGCCGCCGATCTTGAGCACGCTGACGTCCGGCAGGATTGCATGGTCGGGGACCTGGGCACTGGCCGCCAGCAGCGCCGGGTCGTCGTAGGGCCGTGACATCAGCAACGACGCCAGGTTCTCCGTGTTCGCGACAGAGGTCATGCGGGAACCGTAGCGCGCCTGCCAGGGGCGCAGGTCACCTCGAAGATCCGGAACTGCGTGCGTGGACGACGCCGCGGGCCGCGGTGACGGCGGCTCGGCGCCCGCGTCGCCGATCCCTCGGCTCCGCCGTTTCCGTCGTGATCTGCGTCTCCCGTCCCGCTCACACCGGCCGAGCGGTCCGGGTCGCCCAGCCGAGTACCGCGAGGGCGATCACCATCCAGGCCGCGAGGTAGCCGAACGCCGCCGTGGGGGAGGCGAACGTGTAGAGCAGGCCCGCGACGACGCTGGCGGCGACGTTCCCGACCGCCTGCACGGTGGCCAGCAACCCGAAGGCCGAACCGCGGATCTCCTCGGCCGCGAACGCGGCGACGGCGGCGTGCTCGGCGGTCTCGGCGCAGCCGATGCCGACCCCGGCCAGCGCGAAGGCCACCCCGAGCAGCACGAGCACCGGCCCGGACACCGCGAACAGCGCGTACGCCACGAGGAACGCCGCGACTCCGACGGCGGTGACCAGCAGCCGACCGCGCCTCCCGAGCCGGTCGGAGAGACCGCCCGCCGGGAACGACACCATCGCGGCCGCGGTGTTGTAGACGACGTAGAGCGCGATCGCGAGTTGCGTGGCGGCGTCGATGCCGCGGCTCGGGGCGAGGAGGTCGGT
>JAKDLE010001045.1 GCA_030453005.1 Pseudonocardia sp.
GGCGGGGCCCGCGGCGGACCGCGACGCCGGGGGGGCCGCGCAGACCGGGTCGGCGCTGCAGCAGCTCGGCGGCTGCGCGCAGCAGCACGTCGGGGGCCTTGAGCGGCTGGATGCGCCCGACGAAGGCGAGCACCACGGCGTCGGGGGCGATGCCCAGCGCGTGCCGGGAGGCGGTGCGGGAGCCGGGGACGAAGCGTTCGAGGTCGACGCCCGGGGGGATCGTGACCACGCGGCGCGGGTCGGCGCCGTAGAGCTCGATCAGCTCGCGGGCCTCGGAGTCGGTGTTGCCGATCATCCGGTCGGCCTCGGCGACGACCTGGTCCTCGCCGATGACGCGCACCATCGGCTCCGGTGGGTCGCCGTCGGCGAGCGCGGCGTTCTTGACCCGCGCGAGGGTGTGGGCGCTGTGCACGAGCGGCACACCCCAGCGGTCGCGCGCGAGCCAGCCGACCTGCCCGGACAGCCAGTAGTGCGAGTGGACGACGTCGTAGTGGCCGGGCTCGTGGCGGGCCTCGGTGCGCAGCACCCCCGCGGTGAAGGCGCAGAGCTGGCTGGGCAGGTCGTTCTTGCCGAGCCCCTCGAAGGGACCGGCGGCGACATGGCGCACCAGCACCCCGGGCGCGAGCTCGGCCACGGGCGGGTGCTCCGACGACGTGGCGCGGGTGAAGATCTCCACCTCGACGCCGCGCCTGGCCATCCGGCGGGCGGTCTCGACGATGTAGACGTTCATGCCGCCCGCGTCGCCCGTACCCGGCTGCTCCAGCGGCGAGGTGTGCACCGAGAGCACACAGACTCGCCGGGGCCGCCGACGGAAAAAAATCACGGTCCTGTCTAGCACGGCTGCGCCGGGTCGTTCACAGTCCAGACCTCTTCCCGCGCCAGGAGGGCCAGGAGTGCGCGGAGCGGGTCCTGCGCGTGCCAGCCGCCGGAGCCGTCCGGCCAGACGGGGACGCGCAGACGGCAGGCGACGGGCCGGGCGACGGCCACCCACAGCTCGTCGTGGAGCACCACCTCACCGGGCGGCACCCCGATGCCCAGCGTGTGGCACGCCACCACGACCTCGGCGACGTCGGCCCAGTGCAGCGCCTTCCCCGCCCCCTCGACCTCGCCGCCCACCACGTCGGTGGCGAGCGGCAGGTCGAGCAGGTCGGCGAGCGGGCCGGGGTCGCCGCCCGCCACCAGCTCGCCGGGCGGCAGCACGGAGGCGGGCCACGGCGCGTCGAGCACCACGGCGTGTTCGACGCTCACCACGGAGCCGTCGAGCGCCCGCACGTGCTCGGGCGGGTCGACGTCGCCCGGGTGCACCCGTCCGGCGGCGACGGCGTCGGCCAGCGCGGTGTGCGCCTGCGCGACCAGCGCCACGTCGGGGTGTCGGGCGGGGTCGGCGAGGCGGGCCAGCAGGTCGGCGGCCTCGTCCGCGTCGGCGACGGCCAGGTCCGCCCGCACACCAATCGCGGCGAGCAGCGGCTCGTCCCCCTCGACGGGGTCGTAGAGCGCGGCGAGCGCCGTCGCGGAGTGCA
>JAKDLE010001046.1 GCA_030453005.1 Pseudonocardia sp.
AGTGCGCTCGCCGGCGTCGACCCTGTCGTGATCACCGAGAACGTGCGGTGGCGGCCCCACGCACGACCGTGACCGCACGGTTTCGTCGATCACGACAGGCCCAGGTCGGGCAGGCCCAGCAGCGACCGGTAGGCGACGTCCTCGGCCTCGATCGCCTCGCGCGCGCCGGTGTCGCGATCGACGACCGTGGCCACCCCCACCACGGTGGCGCCCGCGTCGCGTACGGCGCGCACCGCGGCCAGGGGGGAGGCGCCGGTGGTGGAGGTGTCCTCGACGACGAGGACGCGTCGCCCGGTGATGTCGGGCCCCTCGATCAGCCGCTGCATCCCGTGCTGTTTCGTCGACTTGCGCACGACGAACGCGTCGACGGGCTCGGCGCCGGGCTCGGCGCTCGCCGCGTGCAGCACCGCGGTGGCCACGGGGTCGGCGCCGAGGGTGAGCCCGCCGACGGCGTCGTAGGCCCAGTCCGCGGTGAGGACCCTCATCAGGCGCCCCACCAGCGGCGCGGCCTGGTGGTGCAGCGTGACGCGGCGCAGGTCGACGTAGTAGTCGGCCTCGATCCCCGACGACAGCGTGACCTTGCCGTGCACGACGCCGAGCTCCCGGACGAGCCCGGCCAGCTCCGCCAGCTCCGAGCCGGCCTGCCCAGGCGAGGTCATGTGCGGTCCCGGTCGAACAGCGCGGTGACGCGGCGCAGCAGCGGCCGCGGCACGACGTCCACCAGCGCGACGATCGCCTGGTACTGCAGGCTCGGTACGGACACGGTCCTCCCCCTCGCGAGGTCGGCCAGGCCGTCGTCGACGACCCGGTCGGCGTCGAGCCACAGCGGGCCCGACCGCGAGCCGACGTCGATGCCGGCCCGCTGATGAAACTCCGTGCGCACGAAGCCCGGGCACAACGCCATCGCCCGCACCCCGCTGCCGCGCAGCGACGCCGCGATCCCCTCGGTGAACGAGATGACCCACGCCTTGTCGGCACTGTAGGTGGACCCGCGCCCGGCCAGGAACCCCGCGACGCTGGCGACGTTGACCACCGCGCCGCGGCCGCGCTCCACCATCCCGGGCAGTGCGGCGCGGGTCAGCTGCAGCACCGCGGTGACGTTGACGTCGAGCTGTCTCTGCAGTGCGGCGGCGTCGCAGTCGAGGAACGCGCCGCTCATGGCGAAGCCCGCGTTGTTGACCAGCAGGTCGACGGGGGCGGTGTCCCGGTCGCGCAGCCGCGCGGCCACCCGTTCGCGGCCGTCGTCGGTGGTGAGGTCGGCGGCGAGCACCTCGGCGGAGACGCCCGCCGCATGGGCACGGGCGGCGGTGGCGGCGAGCCGCTCGGAGTCGCGGGCCACGAGGACGAGGTCACGGCCGTCGCGGGCGAGGCGCGCGACGAACGCGGCGCCGAGGCCCGCGGTGGCGCCGGTGATGAGGGCGGTGGGCACGCCCTGGACCCTAGCCGGGGGTGCGCGCAGCCAGCTCCAGCGCGGTGGCGACCTCCGCGAGGTCGGCCAGCAGGGCCTGCAGACGCGCGG
>JAKDLE010000127.1 GCA_030453005.1 Pseudonocardia sp.
ACGCTCGGTGGTGGCGTCGAGCGGCGCGGTGGCCAACACCCACGACTCCTCGGCCCACAGCAGCTCGACGTCGTCGCCCACGGCGTCGCCTGCCTTGGCGAGGCGCGCGGTCAGCAGTGGGCGCACCGCGTCGGCGTCGGCCACGAAGGCGTAGCGCTCGCCGACGGGCTCCAGCAGGTCGAGGCCGGCGTCGTCGGGCAGCGGGGCCGAGGGCAGCCGCAGCTCCACCGCGGCCGGGACGGCGGCGCGCATCTGCACGGCGGCGAGCACGGAGGTGAGCCGCCCGGCCTGCTCGTGGTCGAAGACGTAGGCCTGGCGTGGGCCGTCGGGGGTGGGGACGTCGCCGCTGAGCAGGTGCTGGGCGATGCCCGGCCCGCCCTGGTGGATCGTGCCGTAGCGCCAGCGGCTGGGCAGGACCGGATCGGTGTCCAGATACTCCCATCCGCGGGCGGCGGCCCAGCGGCGGCGGTCGCGTGCCCCGCCGGCGCCGCGCCGCCGGTCGACGACCAGCAGCGCGGCGCCGACCAGCAGCGCGATCACGGCGATCAGGAACCACACGCCCGACGGAATGCCCACGGCGGCACCCTAATCCGAGAATGGCCGGGGACGGGTGAACGGGACCACCCGCTCGGCGGCGTGTCGATGCCGAGCCGGGACGGGGCGACCGGTGTGGTCGGGCCCGCCGCTGAACTTCTCAGTCCCGAACGGGCCGCCCGCCTGGGGGAACGGTGACGACCGGCCAGGCAGCCCCGCGACGGGCGACTGTCCCGCTGGACGATAAGGAAGATCCACTCGGCGCTCATCACGGGCCGCTCGGCGCCCGCCGGGATGGCCAAGGGCTGCCGTGAGAGTTACGTCCGGCCTCCGGATAGGGTCTGATGCCACGCTGCAATTGTGTGGCGCCCGCCGTCGGACGAGATCGGCGGCATTCCCGATCCGGGTTGCGGTATCGACACGAGCAGCTCGACACGTTGTGTGAAAGGAGACGTTCGATGCGACGGACGATTGTCAGCGCGGTGGCCGTTGCCGCCATCGCCCTCACGGGTGCGGCGGGATGCGGCGCGGCCGAGGACGCGGCGCAGGGCGCAGCCGACCAGGCCCAGTCCGCGGCCGGGGATGCCGCAGACCAGGCCCAGTCCGCGGCCGGGGATGCCGCAGGCCAGGCATCCGACGCCGCGGCCAGCGCCGCGGCTGGTGCCGGGCAGCAGGTGCAGCAGCAGATCGACCAGCTGCTCGAGGCGAGCCCGATCGTGTTCACCCCCGAGAGCGCGGAGCTGACCGGGCAGAACGAGCAGATATTGCAGCAGATCGGTGCCGCATTGGCGGCGAGCGGCGCCGGGATCACAATCGTGACACATTCCGGTTACGAGGACGCAGCGAAGGCGCAGGAGCTTTCCGAAATGCGAGCCGAGGCCATCTCACAGGCGCTCCAGGCCGCCGGGGTGTCCGCCGACCAGATCACCACCGAGGCGAAGGGGAACACGGTCAAGCAGGGCGCGGAGGCGCTCGAGACCGGGTTCCAGGTCTCCCCGTAGCCTCCGCTCGGGGAACACATCGACTCCCGCGGCGGGACGCGCACCGGTGGTGCCGTCCCGTCCGCGGCGGCAGACGGGGATGACCGGATGGCCTCTGCGCGGATGGCCTCTGCGGATGCGCGGTGCTACTACCTCGTCGGCTCGACGGGCTTCCCCAACTACGGCGACGAGCTCATCGCGGCGACCTGGCTACGCCACCTGGCCCGGGTGGCGCCGGACGCCGACGTCTGGCTGGACTGTACGGAGCCGAGCAACGCGCGCCTGCTCCTCGACGGGCTGCATCCGCGCGTCCGCTTCGTCGACACCCTCTGGCGGCTGTGTCGGGACGCGCCGTCCGACGATCCGTGGGAGGTCGCTGCGTGGGTGGAGCGGGCCGTCCACGATCCCGGGCTCGCGGCCCGGTGGGTGGCCGGGATCGAACTGCTCGCCCGCGCCGACGTCGTCCACCTGATCGGCGGCGGGTACGTCACCGCGCTGTGGCCACGCCGGATCGGCCTGCTCGCAGGCGCGGTCGCGGCGGCGCGGCGCTCCGGCGGGCGGGCCGTGATGACCGGGCAGGGCTTCCACCCTGCCGCGCGGGACACCGTTCCCCTGCTCCGGGCGCTGGTCGAGCGGTTCGACCTCGTCGACGTCCGCGACGAGCGCTCCGCCGAGCTCGCCGGCGCTGCTGCCGAGATGACGTGCGACGACGTCTTCCTCCGGCTCGCGGCGGGTGCAGCCGATCTCGTCGACCACGCCGGTCCCGTGCCCGAGTACATGGTGTGCGCGCAGGCCGACGCGGGCGAGCTCAGCAGGCAGCGGCTGGCCGGAACGGTGCTCGACACCCTGCGGGCATGGGGTGCCGCGCCCGACCGGGTCGGTTTCGTGGAGGGCATCCCGGCGCTGGACCGCGAGGTGTTCGCGCTGGTCGAGCACGAACTGCCCGGCGTGCGCTTCTACCCGTTCCACGAGCTGTGGCGCGACGGCCTGCCGATCGCACCGCACCAGCGGTGGCTCTCGACCCGGTTCCACCTGCACCTGCTCGCGGCCGCCGCAGGCGCGAGCGGCGTGGCGCTGAGCGTCCATCCCGAGTACTACACCGCCAAGCACCGCTCGCTGATCGACCTCGGGTCCGGCTGGCGGCTGTTGGATCCGGCGACGGCCCGCGACGAGATCGAGGCGCCCGCGGGAGGCGGCTTCCCGGCCCAGGTGCTACGCCGCTGCGCGGCCCGCAAGGCCGACGTCGCGAGCGCCCTCTACCCGCCGTCCTCGGTGCCCGCCACGCCGCCGTTCGACAGTGCGGGCCTCCCGCTGGGGGCCGGACCCGGCGCCGCCCGCCGACCCCATGAGCTGTGGGCGCGCCTCGTACGCGGGGTCTGACGCGGGTGAGTTGCCCCAGCCGGGCCGGGTGTTGCGGCCTGACGAGGTTGGTCTCAGCGGGCCGACGCCGGCACGGCACGCCCCACGACCAGGCCGCCGGTGCCGCCGCCCGCCCCCGGGTCGAGGTCGACGCGTACGGTGTCGCCCTCGCGGACGTCACCGGAGAGCAGCTCCTTCGCCAGCTGGTCGCCGATCGCGCTCTGCACCAGCCGGCGCAGCGGCCGGGCCCCGTACACCGGGTCGAAGCCGTTCATCGCCAGCCACTCGCGTCCGGCGTCGGACACCTCGAGGGTGAGCCGCCGCTTCGCCAGCCGGGTGCGCAGCACGTCGAGCTGGATGTCGACGATATGGGTGAGCTCCTCGGTGGACAGCGCGTGGAACACCACCACGTCGTCGAGCCGGTTGAGGAACTCGGGCTTGAAGTGCCGCTGCACCGCAGCCATGACGACCTCACGACGGGCCGCGTCGTCGAGGTCCTGTGCGCTTCCGGAGCCGAGGTTGGAGGTGAGCACCAGTATCGTGTTGCGGAAGTCGACCGTGCGGCCCTGGCCGTCGGTGAGTCGACCGTCGTCGAGCACCTGCAGCAGCGTGTCGAAGACGTCGGGGTGGGCCTTCTCGACCTCGTCGAACAGCACGACGGTGTAGGGGCGGCGCCGCACGGCCTCGGTGAGCTGCCCGCCCTGGTCGTAGCCGACGTAGCCGGGTGGGGCGCCGACGAGCCGGGCGACCGAGTGCTTCTCGGAGTACTCGCTCATGTCGATGCGCACCATCGCGCGCTCGTCGTCGAACAGGAACCCCGCCAGCGCCTTGGCCAGCTCGGTCTTGCCGACGCCGGTGGGGCCGAGGAACAGGAACGAGCCGGTGGGCCGGTTCTCGTCGGCGATGCCCGCGCGGGCGCGGCGCACGGCGTCGGACACCGCACGGACCGCCTCCGTCTGCCCGACGACCCGCCTGCCGAGCTCGTCCTCCATGCGTAGCAGCTTCGCGGTCTCACCCTCGAGCATCCGGCCCGCGGGGATGCCGGTCCAGGCGGAGACGACCTCGGCGACGTCGTCGGGGCCCACCTCCTCCTTGAGCATCAGGTCGTTGGTGGGCACCGACACCGCCGCGTCGAGCTTCTTCTCGATGGACGGGATGGTGCCGTAGCGCAGCTCGGCGGCGCGGCCGAGGTCGCCGTCGCGCTCGGCGCGCTCCGACTCCCCGCGCAGCGCCTCGAGCTGCTCCTTGAGCTCGCGGACGCCCTCGATGGCGCCGCGCTCGTTCTGCCAGCGGGCGGTCAGCGCCGCGAGCTGCTCCTTCTGCTCGGCCAGCTCGGCGCGCAGCGCGGCGAGCCGCTCGACCGAAGCAGCGTCTATGCCTCTGACGCCGGCGGGCGCGGAATCCGACTCCTTCGCCAGCGCCATCTCCTCGATCTCCAGCCGGCGCACGGAACGCTCCACCGAGTCGATCTCCACGGGGCGTGAGTCGATCTCCATGCGCAACCGCGACGCCGCCTCGTCGACGAGGTCGATCGCCTTGTCGGGCAGGAAGCGCGCGGTGATGTAGCGGTCGGACAGCGCCGCGGCGGCCACCAGCGCGGCGTCGGTGATCCGCACGCCGTGGTGCACCTCGTAGCGCTCCTTGAGCCCGCGGAGGATCCCGACGGCGTCCTCGACCGAGGGTTCCCCGATGTAGACCTGCTGGAAGCGGCGTTCCAGCGCTGCGTCCTTCTCGATCCGGTGGCGGTACTCGTCGAGCGTGGTGGCGCCGACCAGCCGCAGCTCGCCGCGGGCCAGCATCGGCTTGATCATGTTGCCGGCGTCCATCGCACCCTCGCCTGCCGCGCCCGCGCCGACGATCGTGTGCAGCTCGTCGATGAACGTGACGACCTCGCCCGCGGAGTCGGTGATCTCGGAGAGCACGGCCTTGAGCCGTTCCTCGAACTCACCGCGGTACTTCGCGCCCGCCACCATCGACCCGAGGTCGAGGGAGATCACGCGCTTGCCGCGCAGCGACTCGGGCACGTCCCCGGCCACGATGCGTTGGGCCAGCCCCTCGACGATCGCGGTCTTGCCGACGCCGGGCTCCCCGATCAGCACGGGGTTGTTCTTGGTGCGGCGCGAGAGCACCTGCACGACGCGGCGGATCTCGGTGTCGCGTCCGATCACCGGGTCGAGCTCGCCGGAGCGGGCCCGCTCGGTGAGGTCGACGCCGTACTTCGTCAGGGCCTGGTACGTGCCCTCCGGGTCGGGGCTGGTGACCCGGGCCGAGCCACGGACCCGGCCGAACGCCTCGCGCAGGGCGTCGGGGGTGGCGCCGAACCGCTTGAGCAGCGTGGCCACCGCGCTCCCGGTGGAGGCGAGTCCGACCACCAGGTGCTCGGTGGCGACGTACTCGTCGCCCATCTCCGTGGCCAGCTGCTGAGCCGCGGTGATGGCGGCCATCGAGTCGCGGCTCAGCTGCGGCGCACTCACCGTGGAGCCCGCGGCCGAGGGGAGCCGGTTGCCGAGCTGCGCCAGCTCGGACCGCACCGCGGCCGGGTCGACGCCCACGGCGGTGAGCAGCGGTGCGGCGATGCCGTCGCCCTGCGCGAGCAGCGCGCCGAGCAGATGGGTCGGGCCGACGTCGGGGTTGCCTGCGAGCGCCGCGGCCTGCACCGCGGCGGAGACGGCCTGTTGGGCTTTGGTGGTGGGGTTGAACGAGTCCATCCCTCACGTCCTCCTGCAGTGATGGGGGCACCCTCGTGCCCGTCGACTGTCCCAACGTGAGAAAAGTTGAGTCTGTTCCGCTCAGGTCTGGAGAAGTTCCTTCGCGTCCCGCCACATCCGGGCGACGATCTCACCGGCAGGCTCCTCGGTGGCGAGCGCGGCACTCTGCCCCGCCCACTGGTTGACCGGGTCCACCCCGGTCGCGCCACCGCGCCGCCACCTCCCCACGAGCCGACGCTGATGCGGGTAGGGCGCCGGGAGTGGTGCACCGGGTTCCCGCCAGGCCCGCACGTACGGCGTGGGCACGGCGCGCCCCAACCGACCCGAGTAGGCGCGCGTGGTGGCGGTGTCCTCCGGCGCCAGGCCCTCCAGCGCCGCCGACCACCGCGGGTCGATCCCCGCCTCGGGCGTGCGCAGCAGTGCGGTACCCACCTGCACCGCGCTCGCGCCGAGTGCGAGCGCGGCCGCCACGCCCCTCCCGTCGGCGATCCCCCCGCTGGCGACGATCGGCACCCGCAGGTGGTCGGCGAACCGCGGGAGCAAGGAGAACAGACCGACCTCGGTGCGCTCGGCGGCGTCGGAGTCGAAGCTGCCGCGGTGCCCGCCCGCCTCCATCCCCTGCGCCACGATCGCGTCCGCTCCCGCCTCCTGCGCGGCGAGGGCGTCATCGAGCGTGATGGCGCAGGCGAACCAGGCGATGCCGTGGTCGTGCAGACGTCGGACGTAGTCGGCGTCGAACAGGCCCATGATCGACGAGATCACCGTGGGCCGGGCGGCGAGCATCGCCTCGCACTGCTGCTCGAACACCGGGCCCGCCGGGCCGGGCTCACCCGGCGTCCCGAAGCGGGCGAGGAACCCGCTCGCGACGTCGATCCGGGCCTGGTCGTCGCGGGGTGCGTCGGGTATCCAGATGTTGAGCTGCACGGCACCCGATGAGCCCGCCCGGAACCGCTCCATCCACTCCGCGATGCGCTCCGGGCCGTCGAGCAGCACGCCTGAGGCTCCCATGCCGCCCGCCTCGGCGACCGCGACGGCCAGCGGGGGCGGGCACGCGCCTGCCATCGGCGCCTCCAGGATCGGCAGCCGAAGCCCGAACCGTTCGCAGAACCCTCCTGCGCGGGTCGCGACCGTCATCCGTCGCGCCGCGGCCGGAGTGTGCGGGCGGAACCGCCTGCGAGGTGCGTGGTCGCCGGGAACCGGCGCCGCGGCCGGGGCTGGGAGGTGACCCGCGCAGGCGTGCCCTTGGCCGCGAAGTAGTCGCCACCCTTGCGGGCCGGGTGGTCGGTGCCCCAGGGCCGTCGGGTGGTCGCGCGCTGCAGGTGGGGGACGTGCTTGCGGCAGTGGATGTAGGCCTCGTCGACGTCCACCACCACCCAACGCTCGGTGGGTCGCGCCTGCGCGGCGTCGCGGGACAGGTGGGGGTACGCGGCGTGCAGGTCGTCGTCGGTGACGATCCGGGCCCCGCCGTTGACGTGCAGCCCGATCAGGTCCTGCATGAAGTCGACCATCAGCAGCCCGACGTGGCCGTTCTCCGCGATGTTGCCCAGGCTGGCGTGCACGCCGTTGCCCCGGTACTCCGGGTAGGCCAGTGTGCGGTCGTCGACGACCCGGACGAAACCGGGCGGACCCGCCCTCAGCGTCGCGTCACACTCCCCCGTGGCATCGGCGGTGGAGACGAACAGCATCTCCATCCGGCCGACGAACTCCACCATCGCCGGGAGCAGCCGGTCGCGCACCTGGTCGGCGTAGAAGCGGTCGGCCCGGTCCCGGGTGCCGTAGGCGCACTGCAGTGCGTGCTCACCCGCGGACCCGGGTCGGTGCAGGTCAGC
>JAKDLE010001047.1 GCA_030453005.1 Pseudonocardia sp.
CGGGGTCCAGCGCGGCGTCTCCGCCGCGGGGCATGACGAACACCGCCACGGCCTGGCCGGTCAGGGCGTCGTCCACCCCCGCGGCGCCGGCTTCGGCGACCGACGGGTCCGCGACCAGCGCGGATTCGATCTCGATGGTGGACAGGCGGTGCCCGGAGACGTTCACGACGTCGTCGAGGCGGCCGAGGATCCAGAAGCACCCGTCGGCGTCGACCGTCGCGGAATCCCCGGCGACGTAGTAGCCGCCGTGCTCGCCGCGGCCGGCGTAGTCCGCCCAGTACGCATCGCGATAGCGCTCGGGGTCGCCCCACACGGTGCGGGCCATGCCGGGCCAGGGCCGACGGGCCACCAGCGTGCCGGCCACCCCGGGGGGCTGCTCGGCACCGGTCTCGTCGACGACGGCCAGGTCGATGCCGGGCAGCGGCACGGTCGCCGATCCGGGCTTCAGCGTGGTCACGCCCGGCAGCGGGGCGAGCATGGCGGCGCCGGTCTCGGACTGCCACCAGGTGTCGATGATCGGCAGCTCGCCGCGGCCGACGGTGCGGTGGAACCACGCCCAGGCCTCGGGGTTGATGGCCTCGCCGACGGTGCCCAGCAGCCGCAGCGAGGACAGGTCGTGCCCGGTGGGCAGCTCGTCCCCGAACCAGGACATGAAGGTGCGGATCAGGGTGGGGGCCGTGTAGTAGACGGTGACGCCGTAGCGCTCGATGATCTCCAGGTGCCGCTCGCGGGAGGGTTCGCCCGGGGTGCCCTCGTAGATCACCTGGGTGAGGCCGTTGGAGAGCGGGCCGTAGATCTCGTAGGTGTGGGCGGTGACCCAGGCGAGGGCCGCGGGGCACCAGTGGACGTCGTCGGGCTTCGCGTCGAAGTGCGCCCAGTGCGCCCAGGAGGTGTGGGCGAGGTAGCCGCCCGAGGTGTGGACCAGGCCCTTGGGCTTCCCGGTGGTGCCGGAGGTGTAGATGATGAACAGCGGGTGCTCGGCGTCGAAGGCCTCCGGCACGTGGTCCGCGGAGGCGACGCCGACGCTCTCGTGCCACCACACGTCGCGGCCCTCGGTCCAGGCGATGTCGCCCCCCGTCCGGCGCACCACCAGCACGTGCTCGAGGTGCGGCAGGTCGCGGGCGGCCGCATCGGCGGCGGACTTCACCTCCACGGCCCGGCCCCGGCGGAACTGTCCGTCGGAGGTGACCAGGAGCTTCGCGCGGGTGTCCTGCAGACGGAAGCGCACCGCCTCGGCGCTGAAGCCGCCGAAGACCACCGAGTGCACGGCGCCGATCCGGGCGCAGGCCAGCGTGATGACGATGGTCTCGACCAGCACCGGGAGGTAGACGACGACGCGGTCGCCGGGGCCGATCCCGAGGTCGATCAGCGCATTGGCGGCCTGGGACACGCGCCGCTGGAGGTCCGCGTAGGTGACGGACTCGCGGTCGCCTCTCTCGCCCTCGACGTGGAGAGCGACCCGGGCGCCGTTGCCGGCGCGCACGGGCCGGGCCACGCAGTTCTCGGCGCCGTTCAGCC
>JAKDLE010001048.1 GCA_030453005.1 Pseudonocardia sp.
TGGGCGCCTTGCTCTGCCACTGCAAATCGCCCGTGGCCAGATCGAATGCCTGCAGCTCGCCGGTATCATGGTTGCCGACGAAGATCGATCCGTCGGCGACCACCGGCGTCGCGCGCACCTCATTCGCTGTGGGCAGCGCCCCCGTGAAGATGTCCTGCTGCGTCATCACGCGGGCGTTGTTGGTCGCATCCTTACGGTATTGCGTCCAATCGCCCTCGCCCGCCGCCGCGGCCGGGGTGCCGGACAGGGCGAGGGCGATGGCAGTGGCGGTCACGAGGCTCGCTGCAGGACGGATCAGGCGCATGGAACGGGAGCCTATCGGACGCTCGATCACCGGGCCCGCATAACCCTGCCCCTGCTGGGCCCGGCGCCGCAGCCCTTCCACGCCCGCGACGGTGAGCACTGCGGCCACGGCAAGAGTGACCAGCCACGCGGCCCAGCCCATGGGCTCGGCCGGCGCCTCCGGTACCCACGAGAACGGTGACAGATCAATCGCCCACCCGGGAAGCTCCAGCAGGTCGCCGAACCAGCCGGTGACGAACGCCCAGGCCACCACCGCCCATGTCGCGTGCTGCACACGCGGTGCAAGACCCGCCAGTGCGGCCGCGAGCCCGGCGATCACGGCGACCGCAGGCAGCGGCACCAGCATCGCCCCGAAGATCCGCGGCAACTGGGAGGCGTCGCCGGTGCTCATGGCCTCGGCCACCGCGGCGCCGATCGCCCCGCACACCGCCAGCCCTACAGTGGCGGCGGTCGTCACCGCGAGCCAGCCGATCATCCAGCGCCGCCGCGGCACCCCCGCAACCAGCAGCACCTCGGCGCGGCCCGACGTCTCCTCGCCGCGCAGACGCAGGACCGTCGACGCCGCGAACACGGCAGCCAGAAGGCCCAGCAGCAGCGCCACCATCGCGAAGTACTCGTCGACGATCTCGCCTGAACCGCCGAAGACCTTCTCCATCTGCTCGTTGCCCCGCACCATGTCCGCCACCTGGCTGCCCACCGACCCGAGGGCCGCTCCCGCGAGCAGCATCCCGGCGGCCCATCCGGATACACCGGCCCGCTGCATCCGGAACGCCCAGGCGGGCACGCTCGCCAGGCTCGGCGACGCTGTTGCGGGTCCCAGTCGCTGGGCCACAAGCGATCCGCCCACGTCCCGCATGCTGTCGAGCCGCCACGCTGCGTACGCGGCCGCCGCTGCCATGGCCACCGGGATCACCAGAGGCCACCACCGGTCGTCGCCGAACGGATGCGCCGCCTGCACCCATCCGATGGGTGAGAACCACGAGAGTGTGCCGCCGCCGACATCGCCGACCGCCCGGATCGCGAATGCGGCCCCGACGAGAACCGCGCCCAGCCCCGTCGCGGCCCGGGCGTGCGAGAGCACCTGCGCGCACACCAGCGACAGCGCCGTGAAAGCGACTCCGGTGGCGGCCACCTCGGCGCCGAACAGGACCGACCCGGCCGACGGCAGGCCCAGCATCAGGAAGACCACCGCGATGGCCGCGCCGCCCAGCACC
>JAKDLE010001049.1 GCA_030453005.1 Pseudonocardia sp.
CAGGATGTGGTCGGACTCGTCGGCGGCGGAGATGTAGACCTTCTGCCCGGTGATCCGGTAGCCGCCGTCGCCCGTGGGGCGCGCGATCGTCCGGGCGGCGAAGGAGTTGGTCCCGGCCTCGGGCTCGGTCACGCCGAGACAGAACCGGCGCTGCCCGCTGATCGTCGGGAGGACGTGCTGCTTGATCTGGTCCTCGGAGCCGTGGCGCAGGATCGCCTCCCGGGAGAAGGTCGTCAGCGAGTACTGCAGGGGAGGCACGCCGGCGCGGGCCAGTGCCTCCATCACCGCGGTGCAGCCGGTGAGGCCGCCACCCGCCCCGCCGAGCTCCTCGGGGATGCCGATCGCGAGCAGGTCCGCGGCGACGATCGCGTCCCACAGCTCGGGGGCGTGCTCCTTGTCGCGGGAGCGCTGCAGGTAGAGCGCGCGCGGGCAGGCCGCGAGCACCCCTTCGACGGCGTCGAACACCGAGGCGACGAGATCGCGGTGGTCGGGGTGGATCGTGGGTACGAGTTCTGTCGACATGGCTGCTCCTCAGCGTCCCTGGTACTTCGGTTCGCGCTTCTCGACGAAGGCCCGTGGGCCCTCGCGCGCGTCCTCCGACGCGACGACACGGGCGTTCAGCGCGTACTCCAGTGCGAAGCGCGGCTCGTTCGCCAGCGCCCGCACGGCGATCTCCTTGGCCGCCCGCACGGCGAGGGGCCGGTGGGGGGGGATCCGGCCCGCCACCCCCGGCGCCGGGCCGGCCCCGGGGCGGGGCGCGACGACCTCGTTGACCAGGCCGACCTCGTGGGCGCGGCGGGCGTCGACGTGGTCGCCGGTCAGCAGCAGCTGCATTGCGAAGGCCCACGGCACCTGCTGCGGCAGCCGCACGTGGCTCCCGCCGCCGGGGACCAGACCCCAGCGCACCTCGGGCAGCCCGAAGATCGCGTCCGACGACGCGATCCGCAGGTCCGTTCCCAGCATCAGCTCCAGGCCACCGGCCAGGCAGAGTCCGTTGACCGCGGCGATCACCGGCTTGTCCACGTCGGACAGGAACCGCTTGGTCGGGTCCGGGGTGAGGATCTCCAGCTCCCCCGCGGTCAGCCGCGGGATCAGCTCGGCCAGGTCCCCGCCCGCGCAGAACGCCGTGCGCCCCGCCCCCGTCACGACGACGACGCGGACCTCGTCGTCGGCCTGCGCGGCGGCGCTCGCCTCGGCGAACCGGCGGACCATGTGCACGGTCAGGGTGTTGTGCGCCTCCGGCCGGTCGAGGGTGATCGTGGCGATTTCCTCGTCGACGACGTAGGTGACGTCACCCGAGCTCACAGGCGGCCGAGCTTCTCGTCGCCGGCGGGGAGGGGCGCCATCACGGTGACGCCGAGGGGTTCGGCCAGCAGGTCCTTCACCGTGGCCGAAGGTGTGGCGAACGCGGCCCCGGCGCCGTGGGCGCCGAGCGCGTTCACCGAGGACCACTTCTCGACGACGACGAGACCTTCCTTGCCGCGGCCCGAGCGGTGCAGGGCGTAGAGCTCGCACC
>JAKDLE010001050.1 GCA_030453005.1 Pseudonocardia sp.
AGCCCGTCATGCCCCTCCTGGGACGAGGTGCTACTCGGGGTGCGCGGGCAGCGCTGAGGCCCTGCAGTGCGCACGTTCTGCGCAGCGGCTTGCGACCGCCTCAAGGTGGTGATCGTCGCTTGGGTACCCGGCAGCGCGCCCCATGCAGTGCACTCAGCCGAGCAGCCCGAGCAGCAACACCAGCCACGCGACGCCGAGTCCGACGGTGGCCCCGAGCGCGACCCATCGCCAGAACCGCACCGCCCGCAGCAGGTAGAGCGAGGGCGCGAGCCCGAGCCCGACCAACAGGTTCGCCGGTACCCAGAGCAGCCCGAACGCCTCGGCGAACGCGGTACTGAGGACGACGTCCCCGATCGCCACGAACACGGCGAAGAACAGGGCCACCGGCAGGCCGGTGGACCACGGTGTGTGTCCGGCCGGTTCCACCGCCAACGGCGAGCGGTGCGGCGCAGGCTCAACGGGCGCAGACCTCCGGGGCGCAGACCTCCCGGGCGCAGACCTCCCGGGCGTTGATTCCCGCGGGAACGGGATCGTGGCCCGCACCGACTCGACGGCGCCGCTCATCGGGTCGACGAACCGCACGGGCCGCCCCCGGAGCTCCGCCACGCGGGACGCGAGCTGGCGCCCCCGGCGGCGGACGAAGTCGCGCTCGGCGTCCATCCCGGACCGGTCCACGGCCACGGCGAACGCCGCCCACTGCCGGAGTGCGGCCTGTAGTTCGGCGGGCAGCGGAGGGTCCTCGGGGCGGCCGTCCCCGAGTACCACCCGGCCCCCCGCGGCCCTCATCACGTGGTCAGGATACGGCTGCTCCCACCGTGTGGAAGGCGACGGCGGCGGCCGTTGCGACATTGAGAGAGTCGACGCCGGTCGCCATCGGGATGCGGACGCACACGTCGGCGGCGGCCAGCGCCTCGGGCGTCAGACCCGGGCCCTCCGCGCCCAGCAGCAACGCCACCCGCCCACCGGCCAGCCCGGAGCGGCCGAGCGGCACGGCACCGGCGTCCGGCGTCAGCGCGGCCACCCGCAGCCCGGCGACTCGCAGGGTCGCCAACGACGCGGGCCACTCCCCCGGCAGGTCCGCGAAGGGCACCCGCAGCACGTGCCCCATGGAGACGCGCACGCTGCGCCGGTAGAGGGGGTCCGAGCAGCGCGGGCCGAGCAGCACACCGTCGACGCCGAGCGCGGCGGCGTTGCGGAACAACGCCCCGAGGTTCTCGTGGTCGCCGACGCCCTCCAGCACCGCCAGGGTGCGGGCCGAGCGGGCGAGCCCGGCGACGTCGACCGGGGCGGCGCGGTCGGCCACCGCGAGGACGCCCCGGTTGAGGTGGAACCCCACCGTGGTGGCCATCGTGTCCGCATCGGCCGCGTAGGCGGGCACGTCGAGACCCGCCAGGTCGTCGGCCAACCCTTCGAGGCGTCGGGGCACGCCCAGCAGCGACCGCACCGGAAAAGGCGAGCCGAGCAGCCTGCGCACCACGACCACACCCTCGGCGATGACGAGCCCGCGCCCACC
>JAKDLE010000128.1 GCA_030453005.1 Pseudonocardia sp.
TGGACCTGAGCGGTCAGGTCGGCAGCGAGGTCGCGGGCGGCCGTTACCTGGGGGGCATCGGCGGGCAGGCGGACTTCTCCGGGGCCGCGGCCCGGACCGGGGCGCGCTCGATCATCGCACTGCGCTCGACCACGGTCGGCGGCGCTTCCACGATCGTTCCCGCGGTGAGCGGGCCGGTGAGCACGGCCCGAGCGGACGTCGACGCCGTCGTGACCGAGCACGGCGTCGCCTGGTTGCGTGGCTGCCCGCTCGACGGTCGTGGCGATCGGCTCATGACCGTCGCCGCCCCCGAACATCGAGACGCCCTCTCCCGGGCGCTGCAGGAGGACTCATGACTAGGCGCGTGCAGATCCGCGAGGTCGGACCTCGTGACGGGTTCCAGAACGAGCCCGAGCGCATCGCGACAGACGACAAGGTCCGGCTGATCGAGGCGCTCGCTGCGGCCGGATTCCGGCGCATCGAGGTGGCCAGCTTCGTCCGGCCGGATGTCATCCCGCAGCTGGCCGACGGTGTCGAGGTGCTGAACCGCATCGACGTGCCGGAGCAGGTGCAGCTCATGGTTCTCGTTCCTAACAGCAGGGGCCTGGACAACGCGCTGAAGGTCCGGGACCGCTTCCACGAGGCGGCGATCTTCGTGAGCGCCTCGGAGACCCACAACAAGAAGAACGTGAACCGGACCGTCGCCGAGACCATGGTGGACAACGCCGTCGTGGCGAAGCGCATCCGGGCCGAAGGGTTGACCTGCGCCGCGGTGGTCGCGACGGCGTTCGGCTGCCCGTACGAGGGCCGCATCGAGATGAGCCGCGTCCTGGACCTGGCCGAGCGGTTCGCCGACGCCGGGGCGACGGAGATCGGGTTCGGGGACACCACCGGCATGTGCAACCCCGCCTACGCCCGCGAGTTCTTCACCGCGGCGCTGCAGCGCCTGCCCGGCGTCGAGGTCACGGCGCACTTCCACAACACCCGCGGGCAGGGGCTGGCCAACGCCTACGCGGCTCTGGAGGCCGGGTGCACCAGCTTCGAGTCCAGCTTCGGCGAGCTGGGCGGCTGCCCGGTGCCGAAGGGCTCCACCGGCAACATCGCCACCGAGGACCTGGTGAGCATGTTCCACGAGATGGACGTGCAGACCGGTGTCGACCTGCCTGCGGTGATCGAGGCCGCCCGAGCGGCGCAGACCGTACTGGGTCGCCCCCTGACCAGCCACTCGTTGATCGCCGGGCCGATCGACTGGCACCTGCAGACCGCTTGATCCCCGAGGAAGAGGACATATGAGCAACCGCACTGCGTTCGTCACCGGCGGCGCCCAGGGCATCGGCCAGGGCATCGCCACCACGCTGGGCGCCCACGGCTTCAAGGTCGCCGTCGTCGACCTGAACATCGAGGCCGCGCAGGCCACCGCGAAGGCGATCTCCGATGCCGGCGGCACGGCGATCGCCGTGCCCGCCGCCGTCACCGACACCGGCTCGGTGCAGGCCGCCGTCAAGACCGTGACCGACGAGCTCGGCCCGGTCGAGGTCGCGGTCAACAACGCCGGCTGGGACGACTTCATGAAGTTCGTCGACACGACCGAGGAGTTCTGGGACCGGATCCTCGACATCAACTTCAAGGGCGCGCTGCGGGTCACCCACGCGGTCGTCCCGGGGATGATCGAGCGCGGCTTCGGCCGTGTGATCAACATCGGGTCCGACGCCGGCCGGGTCGGCTCGTCGCTGGAGGCGGTGTACTCCGGCGCCAAGGGCGGGATCATCGCGTTCACCAAGACCCTCGCCCGCGAGGTCGCGACGAAGGGCGTCACCGCGAACACGGTGTGCCCCGGGCCCACCGACACCCCGGCGCTGCGCAAGTTCGCCGACAGCTCCGGTCAGGACGCCGACAAGGTGATCGGCGGGATGACCCGCGCCGTCCCGATGAAGCGCCTCGCGCTGCCCGAGGACGTCGCCGCCGCTGTCGCCTTCTTCGCCTCCGACGCCGCCGGGTACGTCACCGGCCAGACGCTGTCCGTCAGCGGCGGCCTGACGATGGCCTGATGCGACTGTCCGGGCCGCGGGAACCGGTCGGATGGACGAGCGTCGGGACCTACGACGACATCCGGCTCGACCATTCGGGCGACGGCATCGCAAAGATCACCATCTGCCGGCCGGAGGTGCGCAACGCCTTCCGCCCGCAGACGGTGATCGAGATGTCCGACGCCCTGACCCGCTCGCGCGAGGACGGCTCGATCGGCGTGATCGTGCTGACGGGGGAGGGCCCCGACGCCTTCTGCTCCGGCGGTGACCAGCGCGTCCGGGGCGACACCGGTTACCTGACCGAGCCCGGTGACGCCGACGCGGTCGGGCGCTTCCACGTCACCGACCTGCAGGTGCAGATCCGCCGGCTGCCCAAGCCCGTCGTCGCGATGGTGGCGGGCTACGCCATCGGTGGCGGGCACGTGCTGCACCTCGTGTGCGACCTGACGATCGCGGCCGACAACGCCCGCTTCGGCCAGGTCGGGCCGAAGGTCGGCTCCTTCGACGGCGGCTTCGGCGCCGGACTGCTCGCCCAGCAGGTCGGGCAGAAGCGGGCGAAGGAGTTCTGGTTCCTCTGCGAGCAGTACGACGCCGCCGAGGCGCTGCAGATGGGCCTGGTCAACACCGTCGTGCCGCTGGCCGAGCTGGAGACTGAGACCGTCGCATGGTGCCGCCGGATGCTGCGCTTGTCGCCCATGGCGCTGCGCCTGAGCAAGGCGAGCTTCCACGCCGCGGAGGACGGGCTGGCCGGCATCCAGCAGTTGGCGCACGACACCAACATGCTCTTCTACGCCACCGAGGAGGCGCAGGAGGGCCGGGAGGCCTACAAGGCGAAGCGCACCCCCGACTTCGAGCGCTTCCCCCGCCGTTCCTGAAATGGAGAGCTGATGACCGACGACGCTGTGGTGACCTGGGAGGACGCTGTCGACGGCGTGCTCGTCGCGACGATCGACCGGCGCCCCGCCAACGCGCTCGGCCCGCCGATCATCGACGGGCTGAACGCGGTGCTCGACGAGGCCGAGCGCCGTGGCACCCGGGTACTCGTGCTGACCTCGGCGATCCCCGGCTTCTTCGCCGCGGGCGCGGACATCAAGCACATGGGCACGGTCGACGCGGAGTCGTTCACCGCCTACGGCGACCTGCTGCGCGCGGCCGTCGAGCGGTTGGCGTCGGCGGACCTGGTGAGCATCGCCGCGGTCGAGGGCGTCGCTCTCGGTGGCGGGCTGGAGCTGGCCATGGCCTGCACCCTGCGGGTCTCCGGCGCCGATGCGAAGTACGGGCTCCCCGAGGTGCGGCTCGGCCTGATCCCCGGCGCGGCCGGCACCCAGCGGCTGCCGCGGCTGGTGGGCCGCGGGCGGGCGCGCGACATCATGATGAGCGCGCGCCAGGTGCCCGCCGACGAGGCCGCATCGATCGGGCTCGTCGACCGGCTGGTCGAGGCGGGTCGTGCCCGCGACGCGGCTGTCGAGCTGGCTGGTGACCTGACGCGGTGTTCCCGCCCGGCGCTGGCCGCGGTGGTTCGCACCGTCGACGCGGCGTTCGACCTGCCCTTCGAGGACGGGAAGCGGTACGAGATCGACCAGATCCAGGACCTGTTCGAGCACGGGGAGGCGCGTGAGGGGATCACGGCCTTCCTGGAGAAGCGCGCGCCGAAGTTCGAGTAGGGCTCACACCATCGGAGGAGCGCGACGATGCGCAAGGAGTACGGACTCACCATCTTCACCGGCGGCCGGGGGTCGCGGCGGTTCCGCGCGGCCACCGACCTCGCCATCCGCGCGGAGGCGGCGGGCTTCGGCGCGGTGTGGACCGGTGAGCTGTACAACAGGTCCGCCACGGTGCCGATGGCGCTGCTCGGGGCGGCGACGGAGCGGATCGCGATCGGGTCGAACATCGCCTACGGCGTCGGTCGCTCCCCGCTGATCTGGGCCGCCGAGGCCCGTGACCTCGACGCGGTGTCGGACGGTCGGATCATCCTCGGCCTGGGCAACGGCACCGCCGGAATGATGGAGAACTGGCTCGGCGCGAGCGGGGAGGCCCCGGCCGTGCGGATGGAGGAGCTGGTCACGCTCCTGCGGAAGCTCTGGCTTCTGCACGAGGGCCCGGTCCACCACGACGGTCGCTTCTACCGGCTGCACCTGGTCCCGACCACGGGGACGCCCGCTCCGGTGCGCGAGCACCTGCCGATCTGGACCGCGGGCGTCGGCCCCCGGATGGTGCGGGCCGCGGGCCGGGTCGCCGACGGGCTCGTCTGCCACCCGATGACCACACCGCGCTACGTCGACGCGGTCGTTCGGCCGGAGCTCGCCAGGGGCGCCGCCGATGCTGGCCGCGCGCTCGACGGGTTCGTGGTCAAGGGCATGCGGATGGTCGCCCTCGACGCGGACGAGGAGAACGCCCGACGGCGGGTCGCCTTCGCCGTCGCGCAGTACGCCGCCTCCCGGGTCTACGACCGGTTGTTCGCCCTGCACGGCTGGGACGCGGCGCAACAGCGGATCCGCAGTGCGGTGAAGGCGGGCGACCCCGCGGGGGCGGCCGCGGCCGTGCCGGACGAGGCGATCGACGCCATCGGCATCGCCTGCACCCCCGCCGCGCTTCCCGGACGCGTCGCCGAACACGCTGCGGCGTTCGACCACCTGAACCTGTGCGCCCCGCCGTGGGGCCTGGAACCCGAGGCGCTGGAAGAGGCGACCGAGGAGATCCTCGTCGCCCTCACCCCCGTGCCGCAGCCCGCGGTCTGATCCAGAGAGAGGCACCGATGTCCGCACCGACAGCCCCGACCACCTTCCGGCTGGAGCGCCCGCGCGACGGCGTGGTCCTGCTGACGCTCGACCGGCCGGACCGGTACAACGCCATGACGGCGGCGATGTTCACCGAGCTCGAGTCGACCGCGCGACTGCTCGACCGCGAGGAGGGCCTGCGGGTGGTGGTCCTCACCGGCGCCGGCAAGGCGTTCTGCGCGGGCTACGACCTGGCCGACGCCGACGCGCTTCCGGGACTCGGTGCGCTGGGAATGCTGGACCTGCAGGAGAGTGCAGCGCGCGCCCTCGCCGCGATCCGGCACATCCGGGTCCCCGTCATCGCCGCGGTCAACGGTGCGGCCGCCGGGGGCGGGCTGGCGCTCGCGCTCGCGGCGGACATCCGGCTCGCGTCCCCCCGCGCCAAGTTCAACGCGGCGTTCGTGAAGATCGGTCTCTCGGCGGGGGACCTCGGCACGTCGTGGCTGCTCCCGCGGCTGATCGGCCCCGCGGCCGCGGCCGAGTTCGCCTACACCGCGGGCACGATGGACGCCGCGGAGGCGGAGCGCACCGGCCTGGTCAACCGGATGGTGCCCGAGGCTGAGCTGCTCCCGGCCGCGCTGGAGATGGCCGATCGGATCTGCGCGAACTCCCCGGGCGGTGTGCAGCTGTCCAAGCGCGCGCTGCAGGCGAACATGGAGGTCTCCTCCTACGCGGCGGCGCTGGAGCTGGAGAACCGTGGGCAGGCGCTGCTCACCCGTACCGAGGACATGACCGAGGCCCTCGAGGCGTTCAAGGCCCAGCGCGCACCGATCTTCACGGGGCGCTGATGACGACCACCGAGACCGGCTCCACCACGCTGGTCGAGCTGGAGACAGTGCTCGTCGAACTGCGCACCGACGGGGTCGCCGTCCTCACCGTCAACCGGCCCGAGCGGGCGAACTCGCAGACGGCCACGATGTTCCGCGAGCACAACGACGCCGCGCTGGCGCTGCGCGACAGCGGTGCGAGGGCGCTGATCGTGCGCGGCGCGGGCGACCGGGCATTCTGCTCGGGATTCGACCTCGCCGAGGTCGATGCCATCCAGCGGATGGGCGTGCGCGAGTTCCTGTTCTTCCAGGAGGCTGCCACCGGCGGCCTGGCCGCGATCCGTGACCTCCCCTTCCCCGTCATCGCCGCGATCCACGGTCCCGCCGTCGGGGGCGGGCTCGCCCTCGCGCTCGCGGCGGACATCCGGCTCGCCGCGCCCACGGCGAAGCTGTCCTGCGCCTTCGTGCGGGTCGGGCTGTCCTGCGGCGAGCTGGGCACCTCCTACCTGCTGACCCGGCTGATCGGCTACGGCCGCGCCGCCGAGCTCGGGTTCACCGGGCGGGTCGTCGAGGCGGCCGAGGCGGCGCGGATCGGCCTGGTCAACCGTGTCGTGCCCAGCGAGGACCTGTTCGCGGAGGCCGACGCGGTCGCCGCCGCGATCGCGGCGAACTCGCCCGGTGGTATCCGGATGTCCAAGCGTGCCCTGCTGCGCAACCAGGAGGTCACCTCCTACGCGGCGGCGCTGGAGCTGGAGAACCGTGGCCAGGCCCTGCTGACCCGTGCCGCCGACATGCCCGAGGCCCTGGCGGCGTTCCAGGAGCGCCGCCCGCCCCGCTTCACCGGGAGGTAGAAACGATGACACTGTCCGAGATCCACATCCCCGACCCGGGCTTCGGCCCGGGGGACGACCTGCGCCACTGGCCCGCGGAACCCGGCGGCCGGATGCGCGACTCCCTGTTCTGGGAGATGATCATGCCGGACGAGCGGCTGGGCCTGCAGGTCTACCTGTACCTCACCGCGCACGGCACGGCCGGCTTCAACGTCTGCGTCTGGGGCCCGGACGCCCAGCCGCTGGCCCTCGACCTCGGCGGCGGCAAGGTACCCGCCGACATGGACTTCGACGACTTCGCGATCGAGGGCCTCACGGTGCGCCAACCCGAGCTGCGCCGCACGGCCGAGGTGGCCTACGCGTCGGAGAACGTGCGGCTGGAGTACCGCTTCGAGGGAGTGCAGGACGCGTTCAGCTACCGCTCCAACCCCGACGGGCTGCCGGAGTGGTTCGCCGCCAACCGGCTCGAACAGACGGGGCGGGTCTCCGGGTTCCTGGAGGTCGCGGGCCGTCGCGTCGAGTGGGACCGGCGCATGGGCCACCGCGACCACTCCTGGGGCAACCGGGACTGGACCGTGCCGCACCACTGGAAGTGGCTCGTGGCCTACACCGAGTCCGGCCGGGCGGTCAACGGCTGGATCTGGATCGCGGGCGGGGAGTGGGGCTTCGCGGGCTCGGTGCTGCGGGCGGACGGTGTGACCGTCCCCGTCTCGCACATCGAGCAGCGGGCCACCTACCACGACGACATGTCGCAGAAGCGCCTGGACACCACGTTCGTCGACGTCGCGGGGGGCCGTACCGAGGTGGTCTTCGAGCGGTACGGGCTGATCAGGCTCCCCACGAAGAAGGCTGCCACGAAGAAGGCTGTGGCCACCGAGATCTGGGAGGCCGCCTGCGACGTCACGATCGACGGCGAACCCGGAGCCGGCCAGTGGGAGACCCACTGGCCGAGCGACTACCTGACGCACCTCGTCGAGAGCAGGAGGCGGTGACGG
>JAKDLE010001051.1 GCA_030453005.1 Pseudonocardia sp.
GGGACGCCCCGACTGCGACGGGGGAGGGACGGCACGGTCGCTGGCGCGTCGGCGTTCCTCGGCCTCCCGGCGCTGCTCCTCGGCGCGGCGGCGGGCGGCGCGACCGCGGGGAACGGGCGGCGCGTCGTCGATCAGGCCGTGGCGGGAGAGGACCTCGTCCGGCGAGTATGGCGGTGGCCCGGATGGCGACCCGGACCGGCGCCGAGCACGGTCTCGACCGTCCTCCACGCCACCTCCCCGGATCAGGCAGGGCCCCGTGCGACTCGGCTGCCCCGTTGCGGGTTCCCGAGCCTACGGAGCCGGTGCGGTTTGATCACAGGCGGGTCACACGTGTCGAGGAGTGCGGCCGACGACTCCGTCTGACTGCGCAGCCGCGCCCTGTTCGGACGCTCATGGTCGTCGTCCCGGAACCGTCGGCGCGACAGGTCCCGTCCCCCGTTCCGTCTCGGCGATCTCGCGCCCGGCGCGGCGCCTCGATCAGTGGTCCGGGGACCTCCAGCAGGCCCAGGCACGCCCCGTGCTCCCACGACGACGATCACCGGGCGGCTCCCCGGCGGCGCCGTCAGCCGGTGGTGCGCGCCGTCTGCGGGATGGCGCGGCGGCGGGCGGCGGCGCCGGCGAGGCACACCAGGCCGCTGCGGGGGTCGCGGTAGGCTACGGCGTTGCGCCCGGCCTGCTTGGCGGCGTACAGCATCCCGTCGGCCGCGCCGATCACCCGCTCGACCTCCGGCGGGTGCACGCTGCTGTGTGCCACGCCCGCGCTGACGGTCAGGCGCAGGCCTGGGTCCAGCTCGGCCCACGGGTGGCGGTCGACGCGGGCGCGCGCGGCCTCGCAGACGCGGATCGCCGCGGTGAGGTCGAGGTCGGGGAGCACAAGGGCGAACTCCTCGCCGCCGTAGCGGGCGCAGAACGCGCCCCTGGGGAGGTCGACGTCGAGCAGGGTGACCAGGCGTTGGAGCACGCGGTCCCCGAACTGGTGGCCGTAGGTGTCGTTGACCTGCTTGAAGTGGTCGGCGTCGGCGATCGCCACCGACAGCCCGAGCGCACCGGTGCGGACCGGCGCGTCGAGCAGGTCCACCAGCCGCTCGTCGAGGTAGCGGCGGTTGTAGGAGTCGGTGAGGCTGTCTCGGCGGCTCTGCTCGCGGGCCTCGGCGTGCTCGCGGCGCAGCCGGTCGAGCTCGTCGGCGGGAGCGGGTCGTCCGCCGAGTAGCTGCATGGCGGACCGGAGGTGCTCGTAGGCCTCTTCCCAGCGCCCCTCCGTCGCCAACTCCTCGGCCGCAGCGGTGTGCCGGGCGACCGCCCGCGGCTGCCCTCCGGTGATCGTGCTGCCCGTGACAGTGCTCATGCCCACCTCCGTCTCTCTGTGGTGTCGACGGGACGCATGGGGCTCTTGAGACGAGCTACCCGTTCGCGCGGGCGGCCCACCCGACCGGGTGCCTAGGAGCGCGCTTAACAGCTCGGGCCTACTACGCGACGCCCAGGCGACGCCCACCCGGCGTTGGGCGGCT
>JAKDLE010001052.1 GCA_030453005.1 Pseudonocardia sp.
ACCAGGGCGGTGGCGCTGCGGCCCGCCCCTGAGACCTCGTCGACCAGCACGTCCGCTCGGCGTGCCACCGCCGCCGCCTGCGCGACGACCGGCGTGGCCCGGGACAGCACACCGACCGCCTGCTCGACCACTTCGTCCACCCTGGTCGACGAGCGCGGAGATCCGGCCGGCAGCTGCGCGACGGTGGTGACGGTGTCGTCGGTCCGACCCAGCACCGCACGGACCCGGCACCGCACGCAGGGCCGCGACCGGGTGTCGGGCGAGGAGCACCATGGCGAGGACTGTCGCTCGCAGGTCAAGATTCGGCCTCCTCCCGCTCGCCCCGGCGGCGCAGGAGCCGGAAGCCGGGGACACCCTGCAGGGCCAGCCGAACGTCCTTGAGGACGTCGAGCAGCTCGTGGACGTCCGGACCGACCCGGTCGAGGGTGGCCAGGATCGGCATGATGTCGGACTCCATGTGCTCGGCGAACCGCGGCACCGTGTCCACCAGCTGGATCGCCGCATCCACCTCCGCCTCGGACAGCTCGTCGCCGAACCGCTGCGCCAGCGGCGCCGCCCGGCGGGCCATCGGCTGGTAGAGATCCAGCAGCTCGACGGCACCGCGGCTGGTGTCGGCGGCCTCGCCGACCAGGGCGTTCGCCCGGTCGGCCACCGTCGTGGCCTTCTCGATCACCCCGCCCGCGTCGTCGGCGACCCCGCCTGCCTTCGCGACGAGCGTGCCGGCGTCGCCCGCCACCCCGTCGGCGCGCGAGACCAGGCTCGCGGCACCGTCGGCGACGGCGCCCGCTCGGCCGATCAGAGCCGCGGCGCCCTGCGCCACGCCGTCGGCGCGGCCGATCAACTCGGCGGCGCCTTCCGCGACCCCGTCCGCGCGGCCGATCAGAGCGGCGGCGTTGCCCGCCACACCGTCCGCACGCTCGATCAACCCCGCCGCATCCCCGGCCACCCCGTCGGCGCGGGAGACGAGCAGCGCCGCGCCCGTGGCGACCTCGCCCGCGTGGGCGACCAGCCCGGCCGCCCCGTCGGCGCCGGTGCGCACCTCGGCGAGCAGCGGATCGACGCGCCGGACCATGCCCTCGGCGTCGACGAGCACCGTGTCGACGCGGGTGACCGCTCCCCGCGCGCCGGTGAGTACCCCGTCGATCTCGCCGACGATCCCGTCCGCGCGTCCGATCAACCCCTCGACGTCGCCCGCGATCGTGACGAGCCGCCCGACCAGCTCTTCCACGTCGTCGAGCAGGGTGGCGACCCGCCCCGGCAGGGCCGCGACGACGCCCACCGCCTCGTCGGTCCAACCCAGGACGGCCCGGGCCCCGGAGATCATGTCGGTGGGACCCCACACGGGCAGCCCGGCGATGCGCATGCGCCGATCCTGGCCTACCCGAGCGTCCGATACGGACCGGGGAGCGTGGGCGCCGGTCCGAGGGTGCCGCCGCCCGTACGGATTGCGGTCCCGTAACCGTCTCGTCGTTGGGCTGGACCTCACCCGTGATTCACCTAGGTTCGGA
>JAKDLE010000129.1 GCA_030453005.1 Pseudonocardia sp.
CCGCCATACCTGGTGAGTGCACAACGAGCCCCGCAGCGGACCGAACGACAGATCCCGTTGAAGACCCGAAGTCAGTCAGGCGGTGGGTCAGGACGACCGCTGCGGGGCTCGCCTTCCATTGTCACTGTCAGGCGGCGGGTTCCAGCTCGCCCGCTCGCCACAGGCGTGCGTAGGCCCCACCTCGGGCGAGGAGCTCGGCGTGTGGTCCCTGCTCGACGATGCGGCCGTCCTCGAGCACGACGACGCGGTCGGCGCGGGCGGCCGTGGCGAGCCGGTGCGCGACGACGAACGCGGTGCGGCGGGAGACCACGCGGTCGCCCGCAGCGAGGACGGCGGCCTCGGTGGCCGGGTCGAGCGCGGCTGTGGCCTCGTCGAACAGCAGCAGGTCGGGGTCGACGAGCTCCGCGCGGGCGAGGGCCACGAGCTGACGCTGCCCGGCAGAGAGCCCCTGGCCGCGCTCGCCCACGGGGTGGTGGAACCCGCCGGGCAGGCCGCGCACCAGGTCCAGGGCACCGACGGCACGGGCGGCGGCCTCGATCTGCGCGGGGGTGGCGTCGGGGCGACCGTAGGCGATGTTGGCGGCGACGTCGCCGGTGAACAGGTGCGGTTCCTGCGGCACCACGCCGAGGCGCTGCCGGTAGTCGGCCAGGGCGAAGCGGCGCACGTCCACGCCGTCGACGAGCACCACCCCGGACCCGGCCTCGTAGAACCGGGCCAGCAACTTGACCAAGGTGGACTTGCCGGCACCCGTGGCCCCGACCAGCGCCACCGTCTCACCGGGCCGCACGTGCAGCGACACCCCGTCCAGGGCGGGCCCCGGTGCGCCCGGGTAAGCAAAGCAAAGCTCGCGCAGCTCCACCTCCCCACGCAGCCGCGGCGGCACGGGCACCACGTCCTGTGAAGGCGTCGGCGACACCGAGGTGGGGGTGCGCAGCAGGTCCCCGATGCGGGTCAGCCCGACCAGCGCCTGCTGGTACGCGTCGAAGACCTGGGAGAGCTGCTGCACCGGGGAGAAGAACAGCCCCAGGTAGAGCAGGAACGCCGTCAGCACGCCCGGCGTCAGGTCGCCCGACGCCACCCGTGTCGCGCCGACGGCGAGCACCGCCAGTTGGGCCACGTCGCTCAGCAGCGCGACGAACGGGAAGTAGGTGGCGATGTAGCGCTGGGCCCGTAGCCGGGTGCGGCGGTAGGCGTCGCTGCGGTCGGAGAAGGCGGCCGCGCTGCGCTCCTCCCGCACGTAGGCCTGCGCGATGCGCACACCGGAGACGTTCTCCTGCATGTCGGCGTTGACGGCGCTGACCTTCTCGCGCGCCTCCGTGTACGCCCGCGACGAGAGCCGCCGGAAGACCACCGTGGCGACGATCAGCACCGGCAGCACGGCGAGCGCCACCACGGCCAGGGCGGCGTCGGTGAGCAGGAGCGCCACCGCCACCCCGACGATGGTGAGCAGGCTGACCACCGCCTGCGCGAGCCCGGTCTGCAGGAACGTCGACAGCGCGTCGACGTCGGTGGTCATCCGCGTCATGATCCGCCCCGACAGCTCGCGCTCGTAGAAGTCGAGCCCGAGGCGTTGCAGGTGGGCGTAGCTGCGCACGCGCAGCAGGTAGAGCAGGCTCTCGCCCGCTCGCGCGGTGGTGACGGTCTGCACCGCCACCACCAGCCAGCTCACCGCGACGACGCCGATGCCCAGCAGCGTGGCCGTCACCAGGACCTCGACCGAGCCCGCGAGGATCGCCCCGTCGACGGCGAGGCGGGCGACGGTGGGGAACGCGAGCGTGGTCAGCGCGTCGAGGGAGACGAGCAGGATCGTGAACGCGATCAGCCCGCGGACCGGGCGCAGCAGCCGGGCCAGCCGGAACCGGGGGTCGGGGGCGGTCGGGGCCTCGTCGCCCAGCCGCGGGGTCTCGCGGGCGGGCGGCAGGGCGTCGACCGCGGCCGCCAGTGCAGGCGTCACCGGTAGCGCGCCGCCCATCGCCGCCGGGCCGCCCATGCCGCCGCGCTGCCCGCCGGGGGTGCCGGTCAAGGCGGCGGCCGCCTTGAGCGCCCCGTCCGACGAGTCGACGGTCTGTTCCTGCCACAGCTCCGGGGTGATCCCCGTCGGGCCGCCGACGACCGAGGCGGCCGCAGGCGGATCGTCGACGGCGAGCAGCTCCCGGAACAGCGCGCACCGGACGGTGAGCTCGGCCTGCGTGCCGACGTCGACCAGGTGCCCGCCGTCGAGCACCGCCACCCGGTCGGCGAGGGCGAGCGTGGAGCGGCGGTGCGCGACGAGCAGCGTGGTGCGCCCGGCCATCAGCGTGCGCAGGGTGTCGTGGACGGCGGCCTCGGTGGCGCTGTCGACGGCGGAGGTGGCGTCGTCGAGCACCAGCACCCGCGGATCGGTGAGCACGGCGCGGGCCAGTGCGATGCGCTGGCGCTGCCCACCGGACAGCGTGAGCCCACGCTCGCCGACCGCGGTGTCGTAGCCGTCGGGGAGCCGGTCGACGAACTCGTGCACCTGCGCGGCGTGCGCGGCGGCGCGGATCGCGGCGTCGCTCGCGTCGGGGCAGCCGTAGGCGATGTTGGCGCGCACGGTGTCGGAGAACAGGAACGCCTCCTCGAACACCACGCCCAGCTCGCGGCGCAGGTCGGCCAGGCGCAGGTCGGGCAGCGGCACCCCGCCGAGCTTGAGCGAGCCCTCCTGCGGGTCGTAGAAGCGCGGCAGCAGCAGCGCCACCGTCGACTTGCCCGAGCCCGCCGTGCCCACCAGCGCGAGCGTCTCCCCCGGCTCGACCGTCAACGTCACCCCGTCGAGCACCGGCTCGCGGCGGGCGTACCCGAAACGGACGTCGTCGAGCTCGATCGACAGCGGTCCGTCCGGCAGCGCGGCGGGTGTCGCGGGGTCGACGACGTCGGGCTGGGAGTCCACGAGGTCGTACACGCGCTCGACGCCCGCCCGGGCCAGCTGCGCGCTGACGACGCGCGAGCCGAGCAGCCGCGCGGGGCCCACGAGCTGCGCGACGTAGGCGAGGAACGCGATGAACGTCCCGATCGTGATCGACCCGTTGAGCGCGAGGTAGCCGCCGAGCCCGATCACCCCGACCTGTCCGAGCGTGGGCAGCGCGAGCAGCGTGGGGTTGAGCCGGGAGGTGAGCCGCGCGGCCCGCAGCCGCTCCGCGTAGAGCCGCACCGCGCGTCGCTCCAGCGTGGCGACCTCCCGCGACTCCTGTCCGAAGCCCTTGACGACCCGGACGCCGGTGACGGTCTCCTCCACCTGCTGCGCCACGTCGGCCGCCCGCTGCTGGGCGGACCAGGTGGCCGGGAACAGCGCCCTCCGCGCCCGCGCCGTGACCCATGCGGCCATCGGCAGCAGGACGAGCGCCACGACCGTCAGCAGCGGGGAGAGCCACAGCATCGCCCCCACCGAGACGACGACGAGCACCACGCTGCCCAGCGCGAGCGGCACCATCGACAGCAGCCCCTGGACCAGCTGCAGGTCGGTGATCGACCGGGACACGACCTGGCCGGTGCGCATCGCGTCCTGCCGCTGCCCGTCGAGGCGCTGCACGGCGGCGAACACCTGGCGGCGCAGGTCGTGCTGGACGTCGAGCGCGAGCCGCCCGGCGAGGTAGCGCCGCAGGAACGACCCCCCGAAACGCACCAGTGCGAGCACCCCGATGGCGACGATGATCGACCCGAGCGCCGCGGTGGAGCCCGCCACCGCGTCGTCCACGGCGATCCGGGTGAGCAACGGCCCGATCGCCTCCAGGCTGACGCCGAGCGCGGACGCCACGAGCGCCGCGACCGCGATCCTGCGGTGCCGCATGCAGGCGCCGGTGAGCCGGCGGATCCAGCCGGTGGGAGGGGAGTCGACCACGGATCCACGGTACGGGGAAGCAGGATCCCCGGCCGCCCGTCAGGTGATGTCGCGACGCGCCCCGGCCCACCAGGCGGTGGCCGCCGCGGCCAGCGTCCACGCCGCCAGGACGAGCAGCGCGCCCCACCAGGGCGCCGGCCCGGTGACGCCCGCGACGAACGACACCAGCTCGTCGCGGCCCGCCTGCCCGGCGAGCACTCCGGCCGGGATGTCGTAGAGGGCCGCCTCGCCCGCGTTCACCGGCAGGTAGGCGCTGAGCCCGGCGACGGCGTCGGCGGAGTTGGTGAGCAGAACCGAGACCAGCAGCTCGCCCAGCAGCACGTAGACCAGCAGCAGTACCAGCACCGTCGCCTGGTTGCTCAGCACGGTGCCCAGCGCCGCCCCGAACGCCGCCCACAGCCCGCACACCAGTACCCCGATACCGAGCACGGTGAGCAACGCACCGACCTCGGGGAACTGCACGCTCCCCTGCCCCAGCAACCCCCCGATGAGCCCGGACGCGGCGGCGAGCACGGCGTACACCGCGCCCACCCCGGCGCTACTGATCATCTTGGCGGCCAGCACCGCGCCGCGGCCGGGCGCCGTCAGATACGTCGTGGTGACGGTGCGGTGGCGGAACTCCCCCGCCGTGGCGACGGCGCCGAACACGGCAGCGAACAGCGCCGGCTGCCCCAGGGTGTAGGCCAGCGACCCGAGCAGCACCGGGATCCGGCCCTCCCCGAGGTCGCCCAGCGCCTCGGTGAAGACGCCGCCGAACACGTTCACGAGCAGCGACAGCACCACGACCGGGATCGCGAGCCCCCACCACAGCCGCGTCGAGACGATCTTGCGGAACTCCGCGCGGAGCAGCGCGACGATCACCGGTGGTCCCCGGTGATCCGGAGGAACAGCTCTTCCAGGTCGGCCTTCTCCGGCACCAGCCCGTGCACGGCGACTCCCGCGTGCAGGGCCACGTCGCCCACCCGCGCCGGGTCCGCTCCGGTGACCGCGACCCGCCCGTCGGGGAGCGCCTCGATCTCGCACATCCCCGCCCGGGTCAGTGCGTCGGCGAGACGCGTCGGATCCGGGGTGCGTACGAGCACCCGTGGGCGCCCGCGCAGGTGCGCCAGCGGCCCCTGGTGCAGGCAGCGCCCCCGGCTGATGACGACGACGTGGTCGACGGTCTGCTCCACCTCGGCCAGCAGGTGGCTCGACACCAGCACGGTGCGGCCCTGCGCGGCGAACCCCCGCACGAACGCGCGCAACCACGCGATGCCCTCGGGGTCGAGACCGTTGGCGGGCTCGTCGAGCAGGAGCACCTGGGGGTCGCCGAGCAGCGCGGTGGCCAGCGCGAGGCGCTGCTTCATCCCGAGGGAGTAGCCGCCGACTGGCCGGCCGGCCACGCTGTCGAGCCCGACGGCGCCGAGCACGTGGCCGACGGCGACGTCGGGCACCCGCACCGCGGCCGCGCAGGCCCGCAGGTGGGCGGCGGCGCTGCGCGCGGGGTGGAAGCCCTGAGCCTCCAGCACCGCACCGACGACCCGCGCCGGGTGGGGCAGCTCCGCGAAGCGCGCGCCGTTGATCCGCGCCTCGCCTGCGGTCGGCGTGACCAGACCCAGCAGCATCCGCAGCGTGGTGGTCTTGCCCGACCCGTTGGGTCCGAGGAACCCGGTGACGGTGCCGCGCTCCACGGTGAACGTGAGGCCCTCCACCGCGCGGGTGGCTCCGAACCGCTTCGTCAGCCCGGCCACGCTGACGCGCCCGCTCCCGTCGTCCACGCCTGCGATCCTGCCGCACCGCCCGTGCACCCCGTGGCGGAATCGGCGAGTGCGGCCCCGGCGGCTCTTCTCGACGGCCCGCGGTGCCGGCTACGATCCGCACCGGCGCGAGAGTGCGCCACGCCACCGCCTGGAGGACGCATGACGACCGACGCCCCCTCGACGCACGCGGCCGACTTCACCGCGATCGTCGCCCACTGGGAGGGCGTGCGACCCGACGCTCCGGCGATCACGTTCGACGGTCGCACCCGGACCTGGGCGGAGTTCGCGCGGCGGATCCGGCAGAACGCCGCGGCCCAGCGCGCGGCTGGCCTGCGCCCCGGTGACCGCGTCGCGGTGCTCGACCTCAACCACCCCTCCTGCCTGGAGCTGACGCTCGCCTGCGCACAGGTGGGCACGGCCAACGCGGTGGTCAACTTCCGGCTCGCGCCGCCGGAGATCGTCTACGTCATCAACGACGCCCAGGCGAGGGTCCTGTTCGTGGGCCCGGAGTTCGCCGCCGCCGTGGCCCAGGTCCGCGACAAGCTCCCCACCGTCGAACAGGTGATCCACGTGGGCGGGGAGGGGGACGAGTACGAGGCCTGGATCGCCGCGCACGAGCCCGACACCGACGTGCACCCCTCGGCGCCCGGTGACTGCTTCGTGCAGCTCTACACCTCGGGCACCACGGGCTTCCCGAAGGGCGCGATGCTCACCCACAGCGGGATGCTCGCGCACGCGCAGAACGTGACGGCCGACTTCGACGTGGACGGCGACTCCCGGGTGCAGGTGGCGATGCCCCTGTTCCACGTGGGCGGCACCAGCTACGCGCTGCTCGCGATCGCCGCGGGCGCGCACAGCCTGATGATGCGGCTGCCCGACCCCGCGGCGGCGCTGGAGATGCTGGAGCGCGAGCGGATCACCCACACCTTCTACGTCCCGGCGTTGATGGCCGCGATGCTGCAGGTGCCCGGCGTCGGCGAGCGCGACTTCTCCTCGGTCAAGGCGCTGTCCTACGGGGCCTCGCCGATGCCGCTGCCGGTGCTGCGCGGCTGCCTCACGCTGTTCCCCGGCGTGCTGCACCAGGTGTACGGCATGACCGAGCAGTGCGGCGTGGTCAGCTCGCTCGGCCCGGAGGACCACGGGAACCCCGCCACCGAGCACCGGCTGATCTCCGCGGGCACGCCGATCCACGGCGTCGAGATCGAGATCCGCGACCCCGCCACCGGCGACCCCGTGCCCACCGGCGAGCCGGGCGAGATCTGGGTGCGCTCCGGGCAGATCATGGGTGGCTACTGGGGCAAGCCCGAGGCCACCGCGTCGACGGTCACCGACGACGGCTGGCTGCGTTCCGGCGACGGCGGGCACATCGACGCCGACGGGTACATCTACGTCACCGACCGGATCAAGGACATGATCATCAGCGGTGGCGAGAACATCTACCCGGCCGAGATCGAGCGGGTGCTGGCCGAGCACCCGAGCGTCGGTGACGTCGCCGTGATCGGCGTGCCCGACGAGCGGTGGGGCGAGGTGCCCAAGGCCGTCGTCGTCGCAGCGCCCGACGCCACCATCGACGAGGCCGCACTACTGGTCTGGTGTCGCGAGCAGCTCGCGTCGTTCAAGTGCCCGAAGTCCGTCGACGTGCTCGACGAGCTGCCGCGCAACCCCACCGGCAAGATCCTCAAGAAGGACCTCCGCAAGCCGTACTGGGAGGGCCAGGACCGGCAGGTCGTCTAGTGCGCGGCGGAGCCGAACGACCCGGTCGTCGATCAAG
>JAKDLE010001053.1 GCA_030453005.1 Pseudonocardia sp.
ACGCCACCGTCCTCCCCATCGTCGCGCCGCCGCGCGCCGGCGCACGCGCCTGGCTGGGCCTCGCCGTGCTGTTCCTGCCGACGTTGCTGGTGGCGATCGACAACACCGTCCTCGGTTTCGCCCTGCCCGCGATCAGCACCGCGCTGGCGCCCTCGGCGGCCCAGCAACTGTGGATCGTCGACGTCTACCCGCTCGTCCTGGCCGGTCTGCTGGTGACCATGGGCACGCTCGGCGACCGGATCGGCCGCCGACGCACCCTGCTCATCGGGGTGGCCGGGTTCGGCGCCGTCTCACTGGTCGCCACCTTCGCCACCGACGCCGCGCAGCTCATCCTCGCCCGGGCACTCCTCGGGTTCTTCGGCGCGATGCTGATGCCCGCGACGCTGGCCCTGCTGCGCACGCTCTTCGTCGACCGCGTGCAGCGCAGGTTCGCCGTGGCCGTCTGGGCCACCGGCTTCGCGGCGGGCGCTGCGCTGGGCCCGATCGTCGGCGGAGTGCTGCTGGAGCACTTCTGGTGGGGCTCGGTGTTCCTCGTCAACGTGCCGGTGATGGTCGTGCTGCTCGTGCTGGGCGCGCTGGTGCTGCCGGAGTCGCGGCAGGAGCGGCCCGGGAGGCTCGATCCGTTCGGTGTGCTGCTCTCGCTGCTCGCGATGGGCCCCACCGTCCTGGCGATCAAGACGGTGGCCCACGACGGCGTCACCGGCCCGGTCGCGATCGCGCTGATCGTCGGCGGAACGTCGGCGTGGCTGTTCGTCCGCCGGGCCCGCGCCCGGCTGGCCGCGGGCGAGGAGCCGCTGCTCGACATCACCCTGTTCGCCTCGCCCGTACTGCGACTCTCCGCACTGGCCAACGCGAGCACGATGTTCGCACTGACGGGGCTGTTGTACTTCTCGGCGCAGTACCTGCTGCTGGTGGTGGGGCTCGCCCCCCTCGACGCGGGTCTGGTGCTGCTCCCGGGGTTCGCGATCACGATGGTCGCCGGGCTCGCGGCCGCCCGACTCGCCCGGCACCTCCCGCTGCGGGCGTTGGTGCCCGCCGGGCTTCTGCTCGCCGCGGCCGGGTTCCTCCTGTGCCTGTTGCTCACCCCGACCTCGGCGCCGGTGCTCGTGCTGGGCGGCGCCGCGGTACTGGTCGGGGCGGGAATCGGCCTGTCGGAGACGATCACCAACGACGCGATCCTCGCCGCCGCCCCGCCCGACCGCGCAGGCTCCGCCTCCGCCGTGTCGGAGACCGCGTACGAGATCGGGGCGGTACTCGGGACGGCGGTGCTGGGCAGCGTGCTCGCCGCGGTCTACCGCGGCGCGGTCACGGTCCCGCCGGGCGTCGGGCGGGTCTACGCCACCGCGGCCCGCGAGACCCTCGGCGGTGCCGTGGGCACGGCCGAACGGATCGGGGGCGTGGACGGATCGGCCCTGCTGGAGTCGGCGCGAGCGGCGTTCCGCGCAGGCGTCGAGGTGACAGCCGCGGTGGGGGCGGGGTGGCTCGTCGTCGTGGCCGTCACCGTGGT
>JAKDLE010001054.1 GCA_030453005.1 Pseudonocardia sp.
CGAGCAGGCGCGGCTGCTCACCGCCGCCGACCCGGAGACGGGCGAGCTCGCACGGGGCCTGGCGCTGCGGGTCCGGGCGGGCATCGACGCCCACCGACGGCGGGAGGCGGAGCTCTCCGCGCTCGTCGACACCGCACGGGACCTGGCGTCGGTGTCCGAACCGCGGGGCGTCCTCGACGCGATCGTGCGACGGGCCCGGAGCCTGCTCGGCACCGACGTCGCGTACCTGACGCTGGCCGACGCCGAGCGCGGCGACACGTTCATGCGGGCGACGGCGGGGTCGGTGTCGGCGAGTTTCCAGACCCTGCGGCTGCCCGCGGGCGCCGGGCTCGGTGGGCTCGTCGCGCAGACCCGGCACCCGCACTGGACGGCCGACTACCCCGGCGACGAACGCTACGCCCACACCTGCGAGATCGACGGCGCCGTGGACGAGGAGGGGCTCGTCGCGATCTGCGGCACCCCGCTGCTCGTCGACGGCGATTTCGTGGGCGTGCTGTTCGCGGCGAACCGCAGCCGCCGCCCCTTCGACCGCGGCGAGGTGGCCCTGCGCGGCTCGCTGGCCGCGCTGGCCGGGGTGTCCCTGATGCAGGCCCGCCGCGCCGCGGAGACCGCCGACGCGCTGGCCGCGCTGTCCTGCGCGCACGCGGGGATCGAGCAGGCCGCCGCGGCGCACGACCGGTTCTCGCAGGTCGTGCTGTCCGGCGGCGGGGTCGACGACATCGCCGCCGTACTGGGCGAGCTGCTGGGCTGCTGGGTCGTCGTGCTCGACATCGACGATCACCGGCTCGCCGCCCGCGGACCGGTACCCGAGGTCGACCTGGTGGGCGCCGAGGCGGTGCGGCGCTCGACGCTGTCCGGTCGGCTCGCCTGCGTCGACGGGCTGTGGGCGGTGTCGGTGAGCGCCGCCGGGCACCGGCTGGGCACCCTCGTGCTCGGCGGCCGCGACGACCTCGACGGCGGCCAGGGACGCACCGTCGAACGGGCGGCGATGGTGACGGCGCTGGTCCTGCTGTTCCGCCTGCGCGCGGCCGAGGCCGACCAACGGGTGCGCACCGACCTGCTCGCCGAACTGCTCGCCCGCGGCGAGGGCGACGTCGACGCCGGGCTCGTCGAGCGCGGACGGCTGCTCGGCCTGAGGCTGCAGCACCCGCACGTCGTGGCCGTGTGCCGCGGGCGCAGCCGCGGGTTGCTCCTGGCCGCCGCGGACGCGGGCGAGGGGCGGGGGCTCGCGGGCACCCACGGCGAGGACGTCGTCGCCGTCGTCCCCGGCACCGACCCCTCCGCCGTGGCGACGAGGCTGTCCCGACGCCTCGACGGGGCGCCGGTGACGATCGGCGCGGCCGGACCCGTCACGCCCGCCTCAGGGCTGCGCGACACCCACGCCCAGGCCCGCCGCACCGCCGAGGCGCTGGCGGCGATCGGCCGCCCGGCGGGGTCGGTTCGTGATCTAGGGTTCGCCGGGCTGGTCGCGGGAGGGCCCGCCGACGTCGCCGGCTACCTCGACCG
>JAKDLE010000130.1 GCA_030453005.1 Pseudonocardia sp.
CGGGGATCGGTGGTGCCGCCGCGATCGGATCGCTCTGGGAGGCTCGAGGCCCGAACTCGCCAGCAGGGTCGTTATGGGCCCGAAACGACCCGGAGCCATCGGGCGCCCCTCATGCGGAGTGGCGCGATCAGGTCGGCGGAAGGACGGTGCCCATGCTCCACGCGGCGACCTGGCCGGCCTGCACGGCCCACGGCCGCCGGAACACGGACGTGGGGGCGACCGCGTCCCCGGTCAGGGCCACCGCCGCGTTGATCATGTAGAACGTGCTGATCTGGTCGGCGACGGGCAACCCGGCGGGAGTGGCGGTGGCGTCTCCGAACGCCACCAGGGTCTCGAGCATGTGCTCGACCGCCGTGCCGTGGCCGCTCGCGACGAAGGACTTCATCTCCGTGGTCCAACGGTGCGGGGTCACGATCTCGCCTGCGATGATGCGGCCGCCGCACAGCAGGGTCACGGCCAGCGCGTTCCCGTGGCGGTAGACGAAGTTCTCCACCAGCATGCGCAGCAGCACCTCGGGACCCGATGATTCGGTGCCGAGCTGATCTGATCCGTCGGACGAGTCCACCTCGACAACCTACTCGCGGACGTCCGTGGTCGGGGTTGTTCGGCGCGGCGAACGGATCCGGCCATACCGAAGCTCGGCCGGCTGTCCGCCGACCCGCGCGGACGGAACCGAGCATCTCGAGCGAGGCACGGCCGGGGTGCGGGGCGGACCCAGGTGGGGCGCATCGTCAAGGGTTCTCCCATACTGGATACGTGTTGGAGCGCGCCGGGGATGGGTCGTTCGAGTATGTGCTTCACGACGGGACGGCCCCCACACACTTGCAGTGGTACTTCCGGGGGTCGTCGCAGCTCCCCGTCGCGGTGCAGTCCTGGACGCTGCCGCCGGGTGGCTCGGAGGGCATGCACCGCCATCCCGCCGACGCTCCCGTGGAGGAGCTCTATCTCGTCGTCTCCGGCACCGTGTCGATGCAGGTCGACGACACCGTCCACGAGCTCGGCCCGGGGGACGCCGTCCTCGCGCCGGTCGGAGCCGACCACGACGTGCGCAACACCGGCGACGGCACGGCTGCACTGGTCGTCGTGTGGGGTGAGCCGGGTACCGCGGTGGACTGGGCCCGCTTCGGTAGCGGTCGGGCCGCGCACGAGGCGGACCGTCGGCGAACCGGCTGAAGGCGGACGGGCTCGGTTCACGTCCTCGGTACCGGGCTGCGCCCGGCCCCCGCTGACCGCGGTCAGGGCTCCTCGGTCGACTGCGTCTCCCACAGCTCGGCGCCCCCGAGGCCCGTCGACAGGCCCGGCCGCCAGACGGTGTCGCCGTGCTCGGCGTTGGACCGCCTGGCGAGGATGAACAGCAGGCTGGACAGCCGGTTGAGGTAGCCGACGAGGAGGGGGTTCATGCTCTCGCCGTGCCGGTCCTGGGCCGCGCACGTCGCACGCTCAGCCCGCCGGGCCGCGGAACGTGCCTGGTAGAGCAGGGCCGCGTTCCCCGTGCCCCCGGACACCACGAAACTGGGCAACGGAGGCAGGTCCTCGTTGAAGTGGTCGCACGCTCGCTCCAGCCGCTCGACGTACCCGCCGTCGATCCGGATCACGGCCCCGACGGCCGGCTCTTGACGGGGCGTCACCAGGTCCGCCTCCAGGTCCACCAGGTCGTTCTGCACCCGGCTCAGCACGAGGAGCACCGGGTCCTGGAGTCCGTCGCCCTGCGCGATGGCCACACCGATGGCCGCGCTCGCCTCCTCGACCTCGCCGTAGGCGACGATGCGCAGGTCGGACTTGCCTGCGCGGCTGCCGTCGCCGAGCGTGCTCGCCCCGTCGTCACCCGTACGGGTGTAGGTCACCGAGGGTTCGACGCTCACGGTGTCCGACTCGACGCGACCGCGGCCCGCGATGTCGTCCTCGTTGGCCATGGCGTCAGACCCTACCGAACCGGTTCGCTCCGGCAACGCGGGACGCGGTCGACATCCCGACGTGCGACGGGCCGGTTCGCGGCCTAATCTCGACCGGCCACCCGATACTTGCATCGACAGGGGACCAGCCATGGCCAACGTCCTGACGAGGGCCGCAACGAGCGCGCGGAACCAGTCGATCGACTGGACGGTGTTCGGCGTGTCCTTCGGCATCATCGCCGCGATCTGCGCGGCGGGCCTGCTGTTCACCGACACCGTCGCCACGGTGTCCGGCGCCGCGCTGGACTGGGTGGTCGCGTCGTTCGGCTGGTTGCTCATCCTGGCCTCGACCGGCTTCGTGATCTTCTCCGTGGTGCTGGCCTTCAGCCGCTACGGGCGCATCCCGCTTTCCCGCAACGGCGAGCCGCCGGAGTTCTCCACCGTCTCGTGGGTGGCGATGATGTTCAGCGCCGGTATGGGTATCGGGCTGATGTTCTACGGCGTGTACGAGCCGGTCACCCATCTGGTGAACCCACCGCCGTTCATCGACGCGCCACCCGGCAGCCCGCAGGCGGCGCAGCACGCTATGGCGTACACCTTCTTCCACTGGACGCTGCACCCCTGGGCCATCTACTCGGTGATGGGGCTGGCGCTGGCGTACTCCACCTACCGGATGGGCCGCGGCAACCTCGTCAGCTCGCCGTTCCAGGCCCTGTTCGGCAAGGAGCGCATGGAGGACAAGGGCTGGGGCAAGCCGATCGACATCCTGGCGATCGTCACCACCAAGTTCGGCTCGGCGACCTCGCTCGGCCTCGGCGCGCTGCAGATCGCCGCCGGCATCAGCCTGCTGCGGACCGGCGTGTTCGCGGACGAGCCGAGCGTCGGCATCGCCATCAGCGTGATCTGCGTGCTGACCGTGTTCATCATCCTGTCCGCGGCCAGCGGTGTCGCCCGGGGCATCAAGTGGCTCTCGAACATCAACATGGTGCTGGCCGCCCTGCTGGTGCTGTTCGTGTTCGTGGTCGGCCCGACGATCTTCATCCTCAACCTGATCCCGTCGGCCGTCGGCTCCTACGTCAGCAACCTGGTGCCGATGAGTTTCAACTCCGCCACCTACACCGACGGGGACTGGCTGGCTACCTGGACGATCTTCTACTGGGCGTGGTGGATCTCCTGGACCCCGTTCGTCGGCACGTTCATCGCGCGGATCTCCCGCGGCCGGACCATCCGGGAGTTCGTGCTCGGCGTGATGCTCGTGCCCTCGGTGGTCAGCGCGCTGTGGTTCATCGTGTTCGGGGGCGCGGGGATCCACCTGCAGCTCAACGGCGTCGACGTCGCCGGCCGGGGCAACGAGGCAGCGGCGTTCTTCGCGTTCCTCCAGGAGTTCCCGTTCTTCACCGTCACCGCGATCCTCGTCATCATCCTCACATCGATCTTCTTCGTGAGCGGGGCGGACGCCGGCGCGCTCGTGCTCGCCACGCTGTCCTCGCGGGGACGCACCGAGCCGTGGACGCCGCTGGTCGTCCTGTGGGCCGTCCTCACCGGAGCCGTCGCCGGGGTGTTGCTGCTCGTGGACGGGCTGGCGGCGTTGCAGACGTTCACCATCCTCGCTGCGACCCCGTTCGTGCTCATCCTGATCGGACTGTGCATCGCGCTGTGGGTGGATCTGAGCCGTGACCCGCTGCGGGAACGCCGGGTCGGCCCGATCCGGGGACACGTACCCCCGCCCGCCGTGGCGGCGGGCGCGCGCCAGTCGGAAGCGCCGGCACCCAGCACCGGCGACGCGCCGAAGCAGGCCGGAGCCGCCGCCGGGCGGGGGCCGCCCCGGCCGGCGGGGGTCTCGGTCGGCGCCGACACCCGCCCGCACGACTGACGCGGGCACCGGGCATCCTCCGACGTCGAGTGGGACACCACGGTCGTCGCGCCATGATCCGACAGCCGTAGCGTCCCACTCACCGGCGCCGCCTGCGACGCATGACGGCCGCGGTGAAAATCACCGACATCACCACGGTGGCGATGGCGACGCGCATCCCCGCCGCGGCTCGGGGAGGGTCGATCCGGTGCCGTACCGCCGCCCGCCAGCGCGGCACGCCGGTCCACGGTGGACCGGAACTGGTCAGCCCGCGCAGCACCGCGCAGGCGTGCCGGGCGTCGCGGGGCGCGATGCTGCGACCCAGCGCGGGCATGACCTCGCACCACGCGGTCTCGGTGGCCGCCCACAGCTTCGCCGCGTCCGGTGCGCCACCGTCGAGCGTGGTGTCGGAGACCTCCAGGACCAGGTCGTGCTGGCCCCCCTCGGGCACGGTGAGGGTGGCGGCCAGGCGCCTGCCGGTGCGACCGTCGCCGTGCACCTGGATGTCGGGGCCACTGCGCCCGGGGACGCGGCGCCGGCGGGACGGAGCCAGGCGGACTCGTGCGGCTCGCACCGAGCGTCGTCACCGTGCGCACCGGTTCGGGGATCGGTAGTGGCGTGGTGTACAAGCCGGACATCGTCATCACCAACGAGCGCTGACGGCCACGAGCACCCGCGCGCACATGACCGCCTGCACGTCGTCGGGGGCGCCGGTGGCCACCGCCTCGCTCGCACTCATCCGCCCATCCTCGACCGTGGTCGATCATGAACCGGACCCGCATGGTATGCGGTTGGCAACTGTTGCGTGGCAGTGACGTTCGCGGTAGGACTCCACACCAGCGGAGCCGGCGCACCAGCCCGGCGGCCCAGGACCGCGACCACGAGAAGCGGCCGACCACGAGGAGCGAACGATGGCTGTACCCACCCACGTGCCACGCAAGGTCGAGGTACAACTCGACACCGGACTGCGACGCGACGTCGGGAAACTGAGCCTGCTGTTCACCGGCGTCGGCGCGATCATCGGCTCGGGCTGGCTGTTCGGGGCGCTCTACGCCGCTCAGATCGCCGGGCCGGCGTCGATCCTGTCCTGGGCGATCGGCGGCGCCATGGTGATGATCATCGGCGTGGTGTACGCCGAGCTCGCGGTCATGTTCCCCGTGTCGGGTGGCATCATCCGGTTCCCGCACTACTCGTTCGGTTCGTTCGCCAGTTTCAGCTCGGGCTGGACGAGCTGGCTGGCGGCCGCCGCCGTCACCCCGATCGAGGTGCTCGCCACCACGCAGTACGCGGACCCGTACATCCCGTGGCTGATGGACACCAAGGACGGCGTGTTCGTGCTCACCGGGCCGGGCCTCGCCGTCGCCATCGCGCTGATGGCCGTCTACAGCGTCGTCAACGTGCTGGGCGTGCAGCTGCTGACGAAGCTGAACAACGTGCTCGTGTGGTGGAAGCTCGCCGTGATCGCGCTGGTGATCGTCGCCTTCTTCGTGCTCGCCTTCAACCCGGGGAACCTGACCGCGATGGGCGGGTTCGCCCCCCAGGGCGTCGGCGCCGTGTTCGCCGCCATCCCCGCCGCAGGCGTCGCGTTCGCCTACCTGGGTTTCCGCAACGGCATCGAGTTCGCCGGGGAGACCGACAACCCGCAGCGCAACGTGCCGTTCGCGATCATCGGCTCCATCGTGATCACCACGGTGATCTACATCCTGCTGCAGGTCGCGTTCCTCACCGCGCTGCCCGCCGACGCGATCGCCGGTGGCTGGACCGCGCTGACCTTCGGCGACGGTGAGATCGCCGGGCCGCTGGCCGGGCTGTCCCTGGTGCTCGGCGCGGTGTGGCTGGCCGTGCTGCTGCGCGTCGACGCCGTGGTCTCCCCCGCCGATACCGGCCTCATCTACGCCGGGGTCACCACCCGGCTGTCCTACGCCAACGCGCGCAACGGCAACGCCCCGCAGGCGCTGACCAAGCTCAACTCCCGCGGTGTCCCGTGGGTGTCGATCCTGCTGATGTTCGTCGTCGGCTGTTTCTTCTTCCTGCCCTTCCCCGGGTGGCAGCAGTTCATCGGTTTCATCACCTCTGCGTTCGCGATCTCCTTCGGCGCCGGGCCGCTCGTCGTCGGGGCGCTGCGCCGCCAGCTGCCCGACCAGGACCGCCCGTTCCGGGTCCCCGGTGGCGACGTGCTGCCCTACCTCGCCTTCCTCGCTTCCGGCCTGCTGGTGTTCTGGTCTGGTTGGGCGATCAACGAGAAGATGCTGCTCGCGCTGCTCGCGGGCTGGGTGGTCTTCGCCGTCTACACCGCGGTCGCAGGCGACCGGATGCCGCCGATGGAGTTCCGGGCGGGATCGTGGTTCCCGCTGTGGGTGGCGGGCCTGCTGGTGATCAGCTACCTCGGCGACGTCGATCCCGGCGCGCCCGCCGACCCCGGCCTGCTGCTCGCAGGCGGCGACGGCCCGCTGGGCCTGCTCTGGGGTCCCGTGGCGGTGGCCGTGTTCAGCGCGGCGGTCTACGCCTACGCCATGTCCATCCGCCTCCCGGCCGAACGGGCCGCCGCGAACATCAGCCAGCTGCCCACCAGCGACCCCGTGTGACGGCACCGAGCGGGCCGTCCAGCAGGCAGGTGCAGGCGGGGGGCCCGCTCGGTCGCAGTGTGCGGCGCCGCGGGGCAGCCCGGCGTCGGGCGGTCCCGGCCTTCCGCGATCAACGGCGTTCCCTCGGACAGGAAGTCGCCGACGGCCGCGAGCACGGTCAACACCGCGTCGCGGCGAGCGGCCCGATCGACCAGGGCCTGGCGGTCCACCGCCACGATCACCCCGGCCGGGGGCGAGTACGACCCGGGCCGGTTCCCCGGCGGCGGCTCGACCACCGGCTGGGGCTCGTCGTCGGGGACGACTCGTCGATCGCGGTGCGGGTCTCGGCCGCGCGCTCGACGATCTCGGCGATGCGGATCGAGTTGGCGATGTGGTGGATGTAGGCGATGACGAGCGGATCGGCGGCGAGCCCCTCCACCTCGGGCAGCAGCAACGCGAGCACGAGCGACGCCAGCACGCATCCGGCCGGGACGAGCCAGATCGTGTTGCGCCGACGGAGCGGAAGCGCCGCTCACCGGCTCCCCGCCTGGTCGAGATCGACGACGACCTCGACGTCGCCGTCCTCGGCGGCGGACCCTTCGACCGCCCGATCCATCGGCAGCGTCCGCGTGATCAGCCGTTCCAGCCAACTGGGACCGCTTCGGTAGCGGTCGGGCCGCGCACGAGGCGGATCGTCGGCGAACCGGCTGAAGCCGGACGGGCTCAGTTCACGTCCTCGGTACCGGACTGCGGCCGGCTGAACCACTGCGTCTGCTGAGCGACCCCGCCGTGCAGCGCTGGTCGGCCGTGGTCACCGGCGCCGCCTGCGACGCATGACGGCCGCGGCGAGAATCACCGACATCACCACGGTCGCGATGTCGACGCGCATCCCGCCGCGGCCCGGGGAGGGTCGATCCGGTGCCGTACCGCCGGCGGTCAGCGCGGCCCGCCGGTCCACGGTGGACCGCCCGCCCACCCGCAGCCGGGCCCGGGTGTGGCGGGTGACGTCCTCCGGTGCCGACGGTCACCGGCCGGTCTCCGGCCATGGGCC
>JAKDLE010001055.1 GCA_030453005.1 Pseudonocardia sp.
GACCGCTCGGTCATCGAGCGGGGCAGGCCGACCGCCGGCAAGTGTCGGGTCGTCGCGGGCGGGCAGCCCGTGGCGCGCTACGACACCATCCCGGACGCGCCCCCGCGCCGCTCCACCGACGTCGCGCTGGCCGACGCGGTGAGCGAGGCCGTGCGGGCGGGCGCCGACGCGGTGGTGGTGGCCGACTACGGGCTCGGCACGCTGGGCCCGCGGGTGCACCGCAGGCTGGCGCGGCTGCGGCGCGCCATCCCGCTGCTCGTCGTCGACGCCCACGACCTCTCCCGCTGGGCGGCGCTGGCCCCCGACGCGGTCACCCCGAGCGCGCAGGAGGCGGCCGCGCTGCTGGGCGAGGCTCCCCCCTCGACCGAGCGGGTGGCGTGGGGCGCGGCGCACGCCGCCGAGCTGCTCACCCGGACCGGCGCGGGACAGGTCCTGCTGACCCTCGACGTCGACGGCGCACTGGCGCTGGCCGGCGCGGGTGTCGAGCCGGGCCGGCGGCCCGCGGCCCGCGGCGTGCCCGATGCGCTGGCCTGCGGCGCGGGCGACACGTTCGTCGCGGCGTGGACCGTGGTGGCCTGTGCGGGCGCCACCGCGGCGGAGGCGCTGGCCTGCGCGCAGGCGGCGGCGGACGTGGTCGTGGAGCGGCCGGGCACCGTGGTGTGCACCGCCGACGCGCTCACCGCGCGCCTCGCGGCCGACGACCGCGGCAGCGTCCTGTGCCACCGCGACCTGCTCTCCGCGTTGGCCGAGCACCGCCGCGCCGGGCACCGGGTGGTGTTCACCAACGGCTGCTTCGACGTGCTGCACCGCGGCCACGTCGCCTACCTGCGGCAGGCCCGGGCGCTGGGCGACGTGCTGGTGGTCGCCCTCAACGCCGACGCGAGCGTGGCGCGGCTCAAGGGCCCCGAGCGGCCGGTGAACCCGCTGGAGGACCGCGCGGGCGTGGTCGGGGCCGTGGACGCCGTGGACCTGGTCACCTCGTTCGACGCCGACACCCCCGTCGACCTGATCAGCCAGGTGCGGCCCGAGGTGTACGCGAAGGGCGGTGACTACACCGCCCAGATGCTGCCCGAGACGCCGGTCGTCGAACGCCTCGGCGGGCAGGTGCGGGTGCTGAGCTACCTGTCCGACCACTCCACCACCGCCATCGTGGCGCGGATCCGGGCGGTCCCGCACACCGGTTGACCCGGTCGGGTGCGGGTAGCCCGCCCCCACTGATGGACACCACGCGGGCGCGCGTCGAGCTGGGCTGGAGGCCGTCGCGGTCGTCGTCGGAGGGGGCCCGCGAGCTGCTCGACGGCCTGGCCGAGGGCGCCGTGGGGGCCAGTCCGGCCCTGGGCGGGATCTCCGGTTGACCGCGGCGTCGCCGGGTACCCGGCCGCCATGACGTCCACTGCTCCCGCACTGACCGCGCTCGTCCTCAACTGCGACCCTGCTGGCCAATTCGTCACAGGTCGGACGCGATACGGTCGCCGCCGTTGCGGGTTCGGGTCGCCGTCCGCGGG
>JAKDLE010001056.1 GCA_030453005.1 Pseudonocardia sp.
CGGTCGTGACGGGGGTGCCCCGCCTGCGCCGGTCGTGCGGCGGCGGTGAGGAGACGACGGTCGGCGAGTCGGCGCTGCGGGCGCTCGCGTCGAGGGCCCGGCGCAGGCCGGGGTCCCCGCCGCGCAGGGCAGGCGCCCCGAACACCCGCCGGGCGGGTCCTCCACATCGGGGGCACTCGGCGGGATCCGACGACGCGGCCATCGGCCGCACGAGGTGGAACTCACCGCAGGCGCACCGGAACTGGTAGTTCGGCATCGGACGGCCTCCCTGACAAGAAAACTGTCAGTTGAAACTATGTCTCTAGGAAGTAACGGTCAAGGGGCCAGCTCGGCGAGGACGTCGAACGTCAGCCCGTCGGCGCGGGCCAGGTAGACCTGCTGCCGCAGGTGGTTGCCCGTCATCGCCACCGTGGCCCCGCGGGCTGTCGTAGACGAGGCCCGGGGCCGCCGCGGCCATGGCGGGCACGTCCAGTCGCTTCGCCCGCGCCACCAGGTGCGACAGCAGCGTCAGTCCCTCGCAGCAGGACTCCCCCGGCGAGTTGAGCACCGGCGCGCGCACCCCGAAACGGGCGCTGTAGCGGCCCGAGAAGTCCAGGCCCGCCGCCGACGGGAGCGTCTCGAAGAACCTCGCCGCCGCGTACAGACCGGCGGTGGCCTCCGCTCCGGAGGCCAGCAGCATGTTCTCCTCCATCAGCGGGGACAGCCGCACGATCTCGCTGAGGCCCGCCGCGGCGAAGGCGCGGTTGAACTCGACCGCGTCCGACCCGACGAGCAGCATCAGCACGCCCTGCGCCCCGCTGCGCTGCACCCGGGCCACCGCCGGGCCGTAGTCTCGGGTAGCCCAGCGGGACGAACACCTCGTCGAGCACCCGCACCCGCGCCGCGTCCCGCGCGAACCGGCGCACCACCCGCGCCGAGATCTGGGGCCAGACGTAGTCGTCGCCCACCACGCACCAGGTGCGCACGTCGAGCTCGTCGGCCATGAACCGCAGCGCGGGGAGCACCTGCCGGTCGGGCGTCTCGCCCGTGAGGAACACCCCCGGGCCGCGCTCGCCGCCCTCGTAGAGGGCCGTGTAGACATTCGGCGCCCGACCGGCCAGGCGGGGCGCCAGCTCCTGGCGGACGGCCGAGATGTCCCAGTCAGACCGGACGTGCTCGCACGCCCGGCAGTCGCACCGCCACGGGAAGGCCGCGCCAGCGGTCAACGTCACCGCCGCGAGGCGGTGGCTCGGTGATCGGGACAGAACGTCACGCTTCATCGAACGGTCCGAAGATCCCGGCCGGGCGCGGCGCGGCACCACGAGTGCGACGTCCACCGCGTCGCCGGCCATCGAGCCGGGCCCGCCGTCCCACATCGGTCTCCCGCCTACGCCGACCGGCGTGGACACCGGTCACCGCCGTCGCTGTCTACGATGGCAGGGTCGACGCCGACGGCACCAGGCCGGAAGGAGCACCAGGTGACCCGCGCACCCGTCGGGGAGGACCCCGGCACGGCGGGGCCGCC
>JAKDLE010000131.1 GCA_030453005.1 Pseudonocardia sp.
CCGCGGCCCCCCCCCCCCCCCCGGGGGCGCGGGGGGGGGGGGGGGGGGGGGCGGGCCGCTACGCGCCGCGCCCCTTGGAAACCACGCGGATAACTCTGCCGCCCCAGGTCAGAGCGTCGTTTCGGAGCCGCGAGGGGTGGAGTTCTGGGAGGCGGAGCGGGAGGAGCAGGCCCGGAAGGATCGGCGGCTGCGGCACAAGCTGCTCGACTGGCTGCGCTCGTACACGACGCTGGGCCGGGTCGCGAAGTGCTGCGGGGTCCCGAAGCAGGCTGGTGGGCTGAAACTGCGGCTCGGCGCGAACGGGCGGGCCTACTACGAGGGGCTGGCCACGTGCGGGTCGCCGTGGTCGTGCCCGGTGCACGCGGCCTCGATCGGCGAGCGCCGGGCGCGGGAGGAGATCGCGCCGTGCGTGCGGCACACGATCGACGAGGGCGGCTCGGTGCTGCACCTGGTGTTCACGACCTCGCACCACGCCGGGATGGACCTGAGCGAGGTCTTCGACGCGGTGACCAGTGGCTGGTCGTTCGTCGGCCAGCACCGCGCGTGGCGGCGCCTCGACGAGGACTACGGCCGGATGGGGTTCTGCCGGGGCGCCGAGGCGACCTGGGGCGTGGAGAACGGCTGGCACCCACACCTGCACGTGCTGCTGTTCCTGGCGCAGGAGGTCACGACCGACGAGGCCGTGGGGATCGGGGACCGGCTCTACGAGGTCTACCGCTCCGGCCTGGCGAAGAAGGGCTTCACCCTCAACCGCGAGAACGGCGTCCGGGTCGAGGTCGCCACGACGCGCCGCGACGCCGAGGGCGTCCTGTCCCGCTACGTCACCAAGATCGCGTCCGAGGTCACCCGCCACGACAAGAAGTCCGGCCGCAAGGCCCACCGCCTCGCGCCGTTCGAGATGCTGCGCCAGGCGCACGACGCGCAGGTCCTCGGCGACGCCGACACCGCCGCACGCCTGCTCGCGCTGTGGGCCGAGTGGGAGCAGACCACCTACGGGCGCAAGCAGCTCACCTGGTCGGGCAAGTGGCGTGGCGGCCCGAGCATCCGTGAGATGGCCGGCGTCGGTGTGGAGGAGGCCAGCGACGACGAGCTCGCGGAGAAGGGCAACCCCGACAGCTGGGTCGAGCTGCTCATTCCGACGGGCCCGGACCACGAGGGCAACTGGGCCAAGCTGCGCCCCCAGCGCACGCAGCTGCTCGACGTCCTCGAATGCCATGGCCAGGACGCTGCGCTGCGCTGGTGCACCCAGCGCGGCATCACCGCCGAGCTGCCGCGCACCGACCTGCCCGAGGGCTGGGCCGGACCCGACGACATGACCACGCAGGAGATCCTGCGCCGCGACGCCCACCGCGTCCTCACCACGCCGCGCGAGCAGCTGCCGACGCCGCGCCGCAGCGACGACCAGGACGAGGGACTGCCCGAGCACGCCGTCATCCACGCCCCTGCACGTGCAGTGCTGCCCGATGAGCAGCGCCGCCGCGGCTTCGCCACGCTCGGGGACGAGGACGACCGTGCTGCTCGTCGCGCCGCGCGGGCCCAGGCGCCGACCGAGCCGCCGCACCCGGCGCACCTCGTGCGGCTGCAGCGCCTGGCTTGGTGGTCGACCCACCGCGACGAGGACTGGACTGCGCTGCCGGAGTAAACGCAGGAGCGTGGTGACCCCCTCAGGTCTGACGCCGTCGCGCTGCTGCCTCACACCTATGCATCAAATGATCTTGCCGGTCTGGCAGGCGTGACCGGCGGAGCAAGTTAGGCGTTTTCTTAGCGAAAACGCTTTCGTGCAGACGAAAGATGGGGGAGGGTGGTGGTGTGGCGAGGCGGTCGAAGGAACGTGTCCGTCAGGGTCAGTGCCGTCGGTGCGGTGCCGGCTTCACCGCAGCGGCGACGGGACGGACGCGTGTCTACTGCTCGTCGACGTGTCGCCGGCGGGACTGGGAGTTCCGGCAGGCGGAGGAGCGGGTGCAGAGCGGCGACACGGGGCGCCCGGAGGTGATCCGGGAGGTCGTCGAGCGCACCGCCTATTACGACCGGCCGGTCTACCGGCGTAGGGCGCCGAGCAGCGCCCGGGACTGGCGCGAGGAACTCACTGCGTTGGCCGAGCAGCTCGCTGATCCGGCCTCGCCGGTCGCGTTGGCGCACTACGAGCACGAGCGTCTCGACCGCGCCCTGCAGGCCGCGCGGGAGGCGCTGGACCGAGCGCACCCCGGAGGGCTGCACCGCCGGACGTGAGGCGCCTTGTTCCGTCCGCACGGAACCATCAAGATCATTTGATGATAACGTGTGGTCGTCGGGTGATTCGTCCGCACGAAACCGTGCTCTATGATGCCAATAGCATAGGTGTGTTGGTCTGGTTGGTTGTGGCTGTGACGATGCGCGAGTGAGTGGTGCTGACGGGGGGACGTACGGCGCTACTGACGACGGGGGCGCTACTGACGTACGACGCTACTGGTGTGCGACGTTGCTGATGTCAGTAGGTCAGTCGTCGAGCTTGGGTTAGAGGCGGTCGTAGACCTCGCGGCGGTGGCCGATGGTGACCACGAGGACGACCAGGGTGTCGTCGCGGGGTTCGTAGACGATCCGGTGGTCGCCGACGCGGAGCCGGCGCAGCCCGGGGTGGCCGGTGAGCGGAAGGCTGGCCGGGGGTGCGGGGCGCGGGTCGCGTTCGAGGGCGGTGATCGCGGTGAGGACGCGGCGGGCGGTGGGCTTGTCGAGCTTGCGTAGTTGGCGGCGGGCGCGGGTGTTGAGTTCGACCTGCCAGCGGGGAGCGTCGGGCACGGGTCAGTCGTCGCCGAGGATTTCGGCGCGGACCTGGTCGAGGCTGTAGCGGGTGCCGTCGTCCTCGGCGAGGGCCTCGGCGGCCATGCGGGACAGGGCGCGGTCTTCGAGGTCGTCGAGGAGGTCGAGGACGTCGGCGGGGACCACGGCGGCGACACGGCGGCCGTTGCGGGTGATGGCGGTGGTGACGCCGGCGTGCTGGGCGAGGCCGACGACGTCGGAGAAGTGGGCGCGGGCGTCGGTGGCGGTGCGCTCGATGGGGCCGTCGGTGTCCGGCGCGAGGGTCATGTACCAAATGTACATTTTGTTCACGGTGTGCGTCGAGCTAGTGCGGCGGGCGAGAGTGCCGGCGGCGGGCGAGCTCGTCGTGCGGGTGAGGCTGCTCGGCGGCGAGCTCGTCGAGCTCGTCGAGCTGGCGTTCGTACTCGACGAGCCCGGGCACCGCGTCGTGCACGTGCTGGGTCCACTCGTCGAACGCGTTCGCCTCGATCAACCTGGGCGCCGCTGTGCGGTCGCCGATCGGTTCCCCCGGGACGAAGGTCGTCGTGCTCGACCACCCGCAGTCGCACGCCGCCCGCCAGCCGGTGACTCGACCTCGGGTGCGGTCGCTGTGCTCGCTGGACAACGTGTCGTCGTCGAGCACCAGCGCGGCCCAGCCCTCGTGCTCGTCGGCCTGGGGGTGCCCGATCCCGCGGAACCAGCCCATCAGATGACCCTCCATCGCTCGTGCGCGCTCTGGCGGGACATGCCGGTGAGCGCTCCGACCTTCGCCCACGACAGCCCGGCCCGGCGCGCCTCGCGCACCGCTCCGGTCAACGTCTCCGACGCCTGCTGTGCCGCCGCGTTCGCCAGATCCGCCGCCCGCGCAGCCTCCCGCAGCACCCTGACCGGATCCTCGTCGAAGGCCGGCCTTTCCTCGGCCGCCTCTTCGGTCCTCAACGCTTCCGGCGTCTCAGGCGTCTCAGGCGTCTCAGGTGTGACCTCCGAGTCCTCGGGAGTGTCTTCCCGGGCGCCCTCCGCCGGGGCCTCAGGCGGGTCCTCAGGGATGTCTGCCGGCGCCTCCGAGGTCGAGGCCGGAGAGGAGTCCGGCAGCGGCTCCGGGAACCACTGGGCGATGTGGTCGTCCCACTCCGGACGCAGCACCTCGCGGGTCTGCTTGCGGTACCGGCGGGTCCTCAACCCGTCGGTGGCCTTCGGCGGATCGTGCTGCTGGCCCTTCCAGCCACACCCGCACGAGGCGTACCGCAGCGTGGCCGCCTGCTTCTCATCCGTCGTCGTGAGGTCCTCCTGCTCGCCGTCGCCGAGGACGAACGACAGCGCGTAGCCCACGTGCAGCTCGGCGTCCGGGTGCCCATCCGGCACGTGCCACGGGCCCTGGACGTTCGGCGCTGTCGCCATGTCAACCACTCCTGACAAACCATCGGCGTCAGTCAGGCTTGACTGACATTCGTAGTCTATCGTCGTCAGGGTCACCTGACAATAGATTTGTCAGGATTTCTTGACAGGTCGTCAGGGTCCCTTGACGTAATGTCAGGGCACCTTGACGGGGAGACGTCTTAACGTCAAGACACCCTGACGTCAGGACACCTTGACGTGATCACACTAGGGCGTCAAGGTGTCTTGACACTAAGGCGTCAAGGCGTCTTGACGTTAAGACGAGAAGGGCGTCAGCCACTCCTGACAGAGCTGGGCCTCGGAGGGTGGTGCTGCGATCACGTCGGCGCGCTTGCGCCTGCATCAGCGCTGGTAGAGCGCAAGGGCTCCGGGTCTGGTGAGTGTGGCTGGGGGAGCTGGGTTCACCGCTGGAAGCAGGGCCGTCCGGCCCGGTTGTGCTCGGGGCCGGCCTCCGGATCGCCCTCGCCTGCCCCCTCACCTGGACCCGCTCGATGAGGTGCGGCGATGCCGCCCCAGGTGCGTGCGACTGATCGGGTAGCCCTTGCGCTCTACCAGCGGTGGTGCTGCCCTCCGGGGCCGACGTGATCGTGGCACCACCCGGAGCCGCTCCCCCACCAACCACGCCACCTCAGGAGCCGACGCTTTTCCCGGCTGCTGCGAGAGCGGAGGTCCTCCCCGGAGGGGCCGCCGGAGGCAATGAGCGCGGGAGCGCTAGGCGTCGCTCTGGCCTGCCTCGCGTGCCTGCTGCTGCTTGATGGCGTCGAGCTGACGGCGGAGGTCGTCGAGGTCCCAGCGAGCGTGTCCACCTGCGGTGGTGTTGGCCGGGGTGACGCGACCTTCTCGGGCCCATCTGGTCAGCGTCGCCGCGTGCACGCTCAGCTCTCGGGCAGCGGCGGCAGTGGTCAGAAGGCCTTGCGACATGCGCGGATTCTTGCACGTCCTGTGCGCCTTGCGTCATTTGCTCGACTCTTCGCGCGCTCGTATTGCTCGTTTCGCTCGATCTCTGCTACGTTCGCTGTGCTCGTTTCGCTCGACTCGCTTGACTCGACGTAGACACAGACCAGGAGACAGACGATGCGTAGCTACCCGATCGACACCGACCGCGTTCGCATGATCAGCACGGGCACCGTGACCCCGGTGGCGAAGTGGGTCGAGCTGGCCGATGGCTCACGCCGCCCGGACCCGAACGGCCGCCAGGAGGTCGACGAGCAGGGCCGGGGCCTGTGGCGGGTCGAGGTCATCACCCCGGCCGACGAGTCCGACGAGCGGGACAAGACCGCTGTCGCTGAGGTGATGATCGCCAGCCACGAGCAGCCACAGGCGGGCCAGTTCGGTAACCCGCTGACCTTCGACGGGCTGGTGATGACCCCCGGCTACGTGTCGCGCAAGACCGGGCAGCTGACCCCGCCGCGCTGGTCGGCCGAGGCGATCCGAGGCCAGGGCGGCCACCGGGCGGGGCGCAAGCCCGAGGGCGAGGCGGCCTGACCTGCTCGACCAGCGATGACCAACGGCCCCGCACTTCCTGCTTGCGCGCGGAGTGGGGGGCCGTCCCTGTGAGGAGGGGGCGTGACCATGCGTTTCTGGACCAAGCGGCAGGACCGGGCTGCGGACGAGCGCGAGGCCGATGCGCTGTGGTGGGCGTGGCGACAGGCCTGCGAGGGCACCGGGCTGGGCAACCAGGTCGACACCGCGACCGGGGCGACGACCGTGGTGCCCGAGGTCGTCGAGATCGTGCTGGGCCCGCCGACGATCCTGATGGTCAAGCTGATGCCGGGCCAGCTGATCGGCGACGTGCGCCGGGAGGCTGGGCGGCTGGCGCCGCACCTGGGCGCGGCCGCATTGCGGGTGCAGCTGGTGGGCCGGATCCACGTGCGGGTCGAGCTGCTCGACGCCGACCCGTTGGACGGGACGCTGCCGCTGGACCTGCCTGTGGCAGGTGACGGGGTGGTGCTGGGCCGCGACGAGGGCGGCCGTGACCTGGTGCAGGACTGGGCCGATCTGGCGCACGCGATCGTGCAGGGCGTGACCCGCTCCGGGAAGAGCGTGTTCACCTACGGCCTGCTCGCGCAGATGGCCGGCGACCCGCGGATCACCGTCTGCGGGATCGACCCGACCGGGCTGCTGTTCCGCCCGTTCGCCGGTTCCCGCCACGCGACCCACCAGGTCTCCGGCGTCGCGGACCCGCACGCCTACCTGCGGTTGCTCCACGACCTGGTCGCCGAGATGGACGAGCGGATCACGGGCCTGCCTGCCGACCGCGACACCCTCGAGGTCAGCGTCGCCCAGCCGCTGCGCCTGGTGGTGCTCGAGGAGTACGCCGGGCTGCTGCGCACCGCCGATCAGGACAAGCAGCTCGGCAAGGACGTCCGGGCCGCGATCGGGCGACTGCTGGCCGAGGGCGCCAAGGCCGGGTTCCGGGTCGTGATCGTCGTGCAGCGAGCCGAGGCGTCGATCGTGGGCAGCTACGAGCGGGCGATGTGCTCGCTGCGGATCAGCTTCCGCACCGACACCACGGCCTCGCTGGAGCTGCTGCACCCCGGCGCCCCGAAGGCGGTGGCCGAAGCCCACACCACGGCCCTGCCCGGGATCGCGCTCATGTCGGCGCCGGGCGAGGACCTGACCAGGTTCCGAGCCCCGTTCCTGGGCACTTACGGCGCCTACGTCCGGGCCGTGATCGAGGCCTGCGAATCCGGCGTGGACGAAAGGCCGGCCTTCGCGGTCGCGTGATCCGTCCACAGTCACCCGGCGTGTCGGCGCCTCTGCCGATCACGTGACGGGCAAGGTCAGACCTCCGGAAAGCCGAGAGGCCCAGGTGTTACCAGCACCCGGGCCTCTGCACCAACGGCGATCCGAGGCAAGTGATCCGCGAGAATCGAGGACCGCCGTCGTGGCTAATCGCCACCGTACGGGCGCCGGGACCGGCGCTCAACGCCGACACGTCGAAACCCCCCGACCGGCCGTCACGCGCGATCTGACGGCCGTTTCGGCGTGCCCTGAGGCCGCCAGCGAGGCCGCCCCCGCCCCCGCGCGCGCCGGAGGCGTGGCGCGGGGGCGGGGGGGGGGGCGGCCCCGCCCCCCCCCCCCCAGGGGACCCCCCCCCCCGCCGCCCGGGGGGGGCCCCCCCCCCCCCGCCCCCCCCCCCCCCGGGGGGGGGGGGGGGGG
>JAKDLE010001057.1 GCA_030453005.1 Pseudonocardia sp.
AAGGCGTGGTCGTTGCTGTGGGCCACGCTGGTGTTGCTGCTCGGGGCGTGGTCGCAGTTCCGAGGTGCGCTGGCCGGCGCCTTCCTGCTGCTCGCCGGAGCCGGGATCGGCTACGTCGCCGCGGTCGGCAGCCCACCGCTGCAGAATGCGGTGGCGGTGGCGCTGGTGTGGCTCATGCTCCTGGGTGGGGTGCGCGCGGTGGCGGGCATGAGCATCGGAGAGCCGTCCGACTCCTGGCGGCTCGCGCGCTCAACCTGGATCCCCGCGTTCCTGTGGGCCGGGCTGTTCTGGTTCGTCGCGGTCGCGTGCCTGTGGGTGGGCACGCGGCGCCTGCTGGGCGTGTGAGCCGACAGGCCCGACGTCGGCGACCGATTTCTGCGAACCTGACGCCGTGACGACGAGCGAACGCCCCCGCCGAGGCCGTGGTGGCGCGATCGGCGAGGGCGTGACGTGGACCGCCCGGTGGAGCCTCCGTCTCATCCTGGTCGCGGCGGGCGCCACGTTGTTGTGGTGGCTGATCGGGGCCCTGTGGTCCATCGTGCTGCCGGTGCTGCTGGCGGTCATCCTCTCCACGGTGCTCTGGCCGCCCGCGGCGTGGCTGCGCAAGCGCGGGCTCCCCCCGGCGCTGGCCGCCACCACGGTCCTGCTCGCAGGCGTGGTGCTGCTCGCCGGGCTGATCACGTTGATCAGCACGTCGGTGGCGAGCGGCATCGGCCCGATCGCCGAGAGCGCGACCGGCGGCATCGCGGCGATCCAGCAGTGGCTGGCCGGACCACCGCTCAACCTCGGTCAGGGTCAGCTCGACGCCCTGCTGCAGCGGGTCACCACGCAGCTGCAGCAGAGCATCGCCGCGATCTCGGCGAGCCTGCTCGCCGGCGTCGCCGGGTTGGCCTCGGGCGTGATCACCGCGCTGCTGGTGCTGGTGTTGACGTTCCTGTTCGTCAAGGACGGCCCGCGCTTCCTGCCCTGGGTGCGCACCGTCGCGGGCACAGGAGCGGGCGGGCACATCGCAGAGGTGCTGCGGCGGATCTGGAACGTGGTCGGCGGGTTCATCGGCACCCAGGCCGTCGTCAGCTTCGTCGACGCCGTCCTGATCGGGATCGGACTGCTGATCGTGGGCGTCCCGCTGGTCGTCCCGCTCGCAGTGATCACGTTCATGGGCGGGTTCGTCCCCTACGTCGGTGCGCTGGTGGGCGGGGGCCTCGCGGTGCTCGTCGCGCTGGTCAGCAACGGCTTCGTCGCCGCGCTGATCGTGCTGGGAATCATCCTGGTGGTGCAGCAGATCGACGGCAACATCCTGCAGCCGGTGCTGCAGGGAAACACCCTCAGGCTGCACGCCGCGGTCATCCTGCTCGCCGTCACCGCGGGCGGGACAATCTACGGCATCGCGGGAGCGTTCCTCGCGGTACCGGTGGTGGCGGCCGCCGGAGTGGTGGTGCGCTACCTGGGAGAGCGGATCGACGACCGGGTGGCCGGGGGTGCGGCGCCTACCGTGCCGCCACC
>JAKDLE010000132.1 GCA_030453005.1 Pseudonocardia sp.
GCTCATGGCGTAGTCGATGTAGCTGCGTTGCATCTCCTGCTGGATGTCGACCGGCTCGGTGCGGTCGCCTCCGCCGCCTGCGGGCGGCAGCGTGGGGTCGAGAGTGTCAGTCACGTCAATCTCCTCGTGCGGTCGCGGCTCGGACGTCTGCTCAGACGTCCAAGAACCGCACGCCCTTGGCGTTGCGGGTGATGAACGACCGGCGGGACTCGACGTCCTCGCCCATCAGCACGGAGAACAGCTCGTCGGCCGTGGCAGCGTCGTCGAGGGTGACCTGCAGCAGCACCCGGTGGGCCGGGTCCATCGTGGTCTCCCACAGCTCCTTGGCGTTCATCTCGCCGAGGCCCTTGTAACGCTGGATGCCCTCGTCCTTGGGCACTTTCTTGCCCGCCTCGCGGCCGGCCTGGAGCAGGCCCTCAAGCTCGCGGTCGGAGTAGGCGAACTGCGGCTCGGCCCCCCGACCACCCCATTTGATCTTGTATAGCGGTGGCTGGGCGAGGAACACGTGGCCCTGCTCCACGAGGGGGCGCATGAAGCGGAACAGCAGCGTGAGCAGCAGCGTGCGGATGTGCTGGCCGTCGACGTCGGCGTCGGCCATGAGCACGACCTTGTGATAGCGCAGCTTCGCCACGTCGAACTCGTCGTGGATGCCGGTGCCCAGCGCCGTGATGATGGCCTGGACCTCGGTGTTCTTGAGAACACGGTCGATCCGGGCCTTCTCGACGTTGATGATCTTGCCGCGGATCGGCAGGATCGCCTGGAACATCGAGTCGCGGCCGGACTTGGCCGAGCCCCCCGCCGAGTCGCCCTCCACGATGTAGACCTCGGACTTGGTCGGGTCGGTGGAGCGGCAGTCGGCCAGCTTGCCCGGCAGCCCGCCGATGTCACCCGCGCTCTTGCGGCGCACCAGCTCACGTGCCTTGCGCGCCGCGGCGCGGGCCTGCGCCGACTGCACCGCCTTGTTGACGATGACCTTCGCCTCGGCCGGGTTGCGGTCGAACCAGTCGGTGAGCCACTCGTTGCTCACCCGCTGCACGAACGACTTGACCTCGGTGTTGCCCAGCTTCGTCTTGGTCTGCCCCTCGAACTGGGGCTCCTTGACCTTCACCGAGACGATCGCGGCCAGTCCCTCGCGGATGTCGTCGCCCGACAGCGCGGGATCCTTGTCCTTGAGCAGCTTCTGCGCCCGCGCGTAGCGGTTGACCGTACTCGTCAGCGCGGAGCGGAAGCCCTCCTCGTGGGTGCCGCCCTCCTGGGTGTTGATCGTGTTGGCGAACGTGTAGACCGACTCGGTGTAGCCGTTGTTCCACTGCATGGCCACCTCGAGCGCGTGGCCCGCGGCCTCGCCGGAGAACGACACCAGCTTCTTGTGGATCGGGTCCTTGGACTTGTTCAGGTGGGCGACGAAGTCCTCGAGCCCGTTCGGGTAGCAGTAGACGTTCTCCCTGACCTTCGCGACGTACCCCTCGGCGTCGGGCTGCTCCGCCGCGCCGTTGGTGCCGTTGCGCTCGTCGCGCAGGACCATGGTGAGGCCCTTGTTGAGGAAGGCCATCTCCTGCAGCCTGCGACGGATCGTCTCCAGGTTGTAGTCGGTGGTCTCGAAGATGTCGGGGTCGGCCCAGTAGGTGATCGTGCTGCCGGTCCTCTTCGTGGCCTCGCCCTTGTGCAGCGGGCCGGGCACCGAGCGGGTGTAGTGCTGGCGCCACACGTGGCCGTCGGTGTGGATCTCGGCGTCGAGGGCGGCGGACAGCGCGTTGACCACCGAGACACCGACACCGTGCAGGCCGCCGGACACCGCGTAGGAGTCGCTGTCGAACTTGCCGCCCGCGTGCAGCATCGTCATCACCATCTCGATGGCGGGCTTCTTCTCCACGGGGTGCATGCCGACCGGGATGCCGCGGCCGTCGTCGACGACCCGCACGCCGCCGTCGTCTCGCAACGTGACCTCGACGCGCGTGGCGTGGCCCGCCATCGCCTCGTCGACCGCATTGTCGACGACCTCCCAGATGAGGTGGTGCAGCCCGCGCTCGCCGGTGGACCCGATGTACATGCCGGGGCGCTTGCGGACGGCCTCCAGACCTTCCAGAACCGTGATCGACTTCGCGTTGTACACGTTCTTGTTCTCCGGCACGGGCCGCCTGTCTCCTCGCTCGGGTGGCCCTGTCCGCGGGGAGATCGGGCGGGGCCTCATTCACCGGGCGCAACGGGGCCACCCGGAAAGCACCTCCCATCCTACCGGGGCGGTCCGACAGAACGGCGGCTAGGACCCACCCAGAAGCGTCACAGAACGCCGATCGAGGACGGGCGCGGGTCCCTTCGGCTTCTCGGGCGCTCCACAGCTCTGGGGCGCCGTCATCTCGCCCTCAGTTGCCGCGGGCGGCCCGATCAGCCGTATGTGTCGCGCGGGCCGCGCCCGCGCACCGTCCGCGGACCGTGCCGCCAGCTCGGCCCACTGGGCCCGACCACCCGGATGCGGCGCACCACGTCGCGGCCGACGGCACCGGCGAGCCGCGCCAGGAGCTGGCGCTGCAGCGTGCGCAGCTGGGTGGCCCACGCCGTCGACTCCGCCTGCAGCACCAGCTCCCCGTCCCGTAGCGAGACGGGGGTGCAGTGGTCGGCGATGTCCGGACCGACGAGCTGCGGCCAGCGCCCGAGCACGGTGGCGTCGGTGAGCCGCGGCGACCAGCCGCGGTCCAGCGACACCCGCGACACGATGCGTCCGAACGGCTGTGGATCGCGGTCGTCCGGGCCCGGTCCGGACCAGCGCCTGCGGCGCCCGCGCTTACCTGCGTTGCGCGGACCGTCCCGCTGCTCGGACCGCTTCTGCTCCAACCTCTTCTGGGCCGCCGACTCGCGAGCCGCGCGCAGGGCGTCGCGCGCGATGTCCGATCCGCGACCGGCGGTTCCCGGGGACTCATCCCCAGGGCTGGGGACAACCGACCGCGAATCGGACGCGGCGGACGGTTCACCCGACGCGTCCGGCGGTTCGCGGCGCTCGTCATCACCAGTTCGGCGCGAGTTATCCACAGTATCCACAGCCTTGTCCACAGAGAGCCCTGATCACGGTCGTACCTCTGACGAGCCGGTTCGCGACCGGGGCGCCACGGCGCCGTCATCCACCGCGAAACGGGCCCCGTCCAGACTCTCGGGCACGTCCTCGTCCACGGCGGCGGTGATCAGCACCTGCTCGGCGCGCCGAGCGACGTCGGCGAGCGCTCGGCGGCGGCGGGTGTCGAGCTCGGCGAACACGTCGTCGAGGATCAGGACGGGTTCGACGTCGTCGGCGCACAGCAGCCGGTAGGACGCCAGCCGCAGCGCGAGCGCCAACGCCCACGACTCGCCGTGACTCGCATAGCCCTTCGCAGGGCCTGCCCCCAGACTCAGGTCGAGGTCGTCGCGGTGCGGGCCGACCAGGCAGACACCGCGCTCCACCTCCTGGCGGCGCACCCGCGCCAGCTCGTCGAGCAGGAGCGGCTCCAGCTCGCCCGCTTCCGTTGCAGCAAGGCCACCTTCATGCAACGAGGTTGCGTGAAGGTGGCCTTCCTGCAACGGGACGGAGGAGCGGTACCGCAGCGCGACGGGGTCCGACGTGGGCGCGACCTCGGCGAAGGCATCGACGGCAGGCCCGGCGATCGCCGCCACCAGGTCCAGCCGCCCGGCCAGCAGCGCGGCTCCGGTCCGGGCGAGATGACCGTCCCACACGTCGAGGGTGGACAGGTCGGCGCGGCCGGTGCGGGCGGTCTTGAGCAGGGCGGAGCGCTGCTTGAGGACGCGGTCGTAGTCGCCGCGCACAGAGGCGTAGCGCGGGAACCGGGTGACCAGCAGGTCGTCGAGGAAGCGCCGCCGTTCGCCCGGGTCGCCACGGACCAGTGCGAGGTCCTCGGGCGCGAACAGCACGGTGCGCAGGATCCCCAGCACGTCACGCGGGCGGGCCACCGGCGCCCGGTTGACCCTGGCTCGGTTCGCCCGCCCGGCGGTGATCTCCAGCTCGACGTTCAGCTCCCGGTCGTGGTTCACGACCAGCCCGCGCACCACGGCCCGCTCGGCGCCCCGCCGGATCAGCGGGGCGTCGGCGGCCACGCGGTGCGAGCCGAGCGTGGCGAGGTAGCCGACGGCCTCCACGAGGTTGGTCTTGCCGACGCCGTTCGGCCCGACCAGCACGGTGACGCCCGGCTCCAGGTCGAGCTCGGCCGCGGGCCACGACCGGAAGTCGGTGACGGCCAGGCGACGCAGGTACACCAGTCGCCGCCGGTCAGCCGGAGGTCGAGCCGGTGCCTGAGCTGGGCCCCGCGTGCTGAGGGCCCACGTGCTGGGGGCCTGCGTGCTCACCCGGCGCACCCGCGGGTCCGACCGCACGCACGGCGTGCCCGCCGAACTGCTGACGCAGCGCCGCCACCGCCCGCATGGCGGGCGAGGACTCCTGGCGCGAGGAGAACCGCGCGAACAGCGCCGCGGAGATCACCGGCAGCGGCACGGCGTGCGTGATGGCCTCCTCGATCGTCCAGCGGCCCTCGCCGGAGTCCTCGACGTAGTCGTCGAGCTTGGTCAGCGACGCGTCGTCGGTCAGGGCCAGCACCAGCAGGTCGAGCAGCCACGAGCGCACCACGGTGCCCCGCGACCACGCCTGCAGCACCGCGGGTACGTCGGTCACCAGCTCGGCCGCCGACAGCAGCTCGAACCCCTCGGCGTAGGCCTGCATCAGACCGTACTCGATGCCGTTGTGCACCATCTTCGAGAAGTGCCCGGCGCCGACGGGCCCCGCGTGCGCGAAGCCCTCCTCGCGCGGCCCCTCCGGTCGGAGGGCATCGAAGATCGGCATAGCGAGCTCGACGTGCGCGGCCTGACCACCCGCCATCAGCCCGTAGCCGTTGTCCTTGCCCCAGACTCCGCCGGAGACACCGCAGTCGAGGTAGCCGATCCCCTTCGCGTCGAGCAGGGCCGCGTTGGGTGCGTCGTCGGTGTAGCGGGAGTTGCCGCCGTCGATCACCAGGTCGCCCGGCGAGAGCACGTCGGCCAGTGCCCGGACGGTGCTGCGCGTCGGCTCGCCGGAGGGGACCATCACCCACACCACGCGGGGCGCGGCGAGCGCTCCCGCCAGCGCGGCGAGCGAGTCGACGTCGGTGACCTCGGGGCGCGGGTCGAACCCGACCACCTCGTGGCCTGCGGCGCGCAGGCGCTCCCGCATGTTGCCGCCCATCTTGCCCAGACCGATGAGGCCGAGTTGCACGGTGTCGCTCCAGATTCTCGGTAGCCGAGGTTCGTGACGCCCAGCCGCGCGTGGGGTCGGCTCAGCCGGGCAGGCGGACGGGCATCAGCAGGTGCAGGTACCCGGGATCGGCGGCGAGGTCCTTCGCCTGCGCGTCGCTTCCGTCATCGCCCGCCGCAGCGGGCGGCGCGGGCACGGGGCGGACCAGCGCGGGACGGTTGGGGGTGGTGAACGTGAGCTGGGCGCGGTCGGTGTGCAGTGCGCCCAGCGAGTCGAGCAGGTAGCTCGGGTTGAACGCGATCGTCAGTGGCGCGCCGTCGAGCTCGCAGGGCAGCTCCTCCTCGGCGCTGCCGACGTCGTCGCCCCCCGCAGCGAGCCGCAGACCGTCCTCGGTGAACTCCATCCGCACCTGCGCCACCCGGTCGGTCACCAGTGCGACGCGCTTGATCGCCTCGACGAGCGCCGCGACCTCGACCACGCCTGCGCTGGTGTGCTCGGCGGGGATCAGCTGGCGGAACCGCGGGAACTCGGCGTCGAGCAGCCGGGTGGTGGCGCGGCGACCGGCGCCCGTGATGCCCAGCATCCCGTCGCCCGCGGACAGCGAGATCTCCACCGATCCTGCGCCCGCGAGGGACTTCGCCACGTCCGAAAGCGTCTTCGCCGGGATCAGCACCGCCGTCGACTGGCTCGCGTCCTCGGGGGCCCAGTCCAGCTCACGGACCGCGAGCCGGAACCGGTCGGTGGCCGCCAGGGTGAGCCGCGACCCCTCGATCTCCAGGCGGATCCCGGTGAGCATCGGCAGCGTGTCGTCGCGGCCCGCCGCCACCGCCACCTGGGCGACGGCCTCCGCGAGCTCGTTGCCCGCGACCGTGCCGGCGTGCTGAGGCATCGCAGGCAGCTGGGGGTAGTCCTCCACCGGCATCGTCGGGAGGCTGAACCGGCTGTTGCCGCAGTTGATCGTGGCTCGGGCTCCGTCGACGACCAGGTCGACCGGCTTGGACGGGAGGGCGCGGGTGATGTCGGCCAGCAGCCGCCCGGAGACCAGTACCCGGCCGGGATCACCGATCGTGGTGTCCAACTCGACCCGAGCCGAGGTCTCGTAGTCGAAGCCGACACCGTCAGCCGATCGCCCTCGGCGCCCGAGCTCGCCTCGATCAGCACGCCACCCAGCACGGGGACCGGCGGACGTGCGGGCAGGCTGCGGGCCACCCATGCGGCCGCATCGGCCAGGACGTCACGTTCGACCCGGAACTTCATGACGGGGACCTCTCGCGGGTGCGGGGACGGGCGGCTCGGCTACCGGTCGCCGGTCGGACATTGACGGGACGGACACCGGACCGGCGTCGGGAGGACCACCGTAGAGCCTCACCGCTGCGGGTGTCACCTCGGCCGGACCACTCCGGCGAGGAGGTCCCGACGGCCCGGTCCACACGCTTGTTCTTCTCTGAGATCTCTCAAGAGAGAGAACAAGCAGTAGTACTAGCACCTGTGGATTGTGTGGATGGAGGACGTCCTCGCAGCTCGCAGGGTGTGGCGAGCTGTGTGTCCAGCCTCGGGACCGCCGGTGGGTCGACCGCGCACCCGGTGGACGGCGGCGGAGCGGGCGGACCTGTCCCCCGGATGAACACCGGTTGTCCACCGATCGACGCCCCTCCGTCCACCGGTCCACGCCCGACAATCCACAGAGTTGTCCCCAGATGTGGGTGAAAGTGTGGTCGTGCGTAAACGGAGGGCGACGAGATCGGGCGGGTCGTCGCGTCCGCGGACGGCAGGCGAACTCACAGAGTTCTCTCACGCCCCAGCACGAGAACGCTGGGTGACCGCGCTACGACACGCAGCGACCTGACGACTCCGTCCTCGACGAGCAGCAGCCCTCCGGACGCGATCAGGAGAGGGTGCTCGGCCGGGTTGGCCAGCCGCTCGTCGTCGGCTTCGAGGTACGCCCCGCGCCGCAACAGCACCTGCCTCCCCCGGACCGGCGTCGCCGCCGCAGCTCCCCGTCCGACCAGCCCTCCGCCAGCAGCTGCGGCCGCAGCAACGGCGGCCTCGATGCGATCTCGTCCACGGCGGCCATGCTGACCGACGACCACCTGCTCCCGTGGCCGTTCCACACAACTCACCCCCC